>JBFGLD010000900.1:0-3447 GCA_041576335.1 Anaerolineae bacterium
CAAAACTTCCCAATCGGCGTTGATGACGATGATGTCACCCTGCGTAGCCTGAGGGTCAGGTTTTGGCCCGGTGATCCCACTGTCCAGCACAGAAATTTGCCCGCTGAGTAATCTGAGCGAGTCTAAAAAAGTCAGGTTAAGGGCTGTGACTAAGGGTAAGTCAACCGCCTTGGCTAAAGCGGCAGCGCCAACTTTGTCGACTTGTTGGTTCGCTATGTCGCTAATTTGCCCGGATGGGGTAAAGGCCGGATAGATCAGCCAGCCTAGGCTGTAAACGTTGAGTAACAACAACAGGGTAGCGGCGAGGCCACTGAACAACAGGGCATAGCGTCGGGGCCAGAGTGCGTGCCAACCCACGGCAAGTAATATCGACACGGCGGCAATTGCCGGAAACATGAGCCGGGCGTGAGAAACAGAACCAACCTCCATCACCCAGCGCAGGTAAAGCGCAACATTCATGGCGGCCCACAAAACGAGAAAGATGATCGGTGCAAGATCGATCGTCTTGAAATTAAGTGGCAGCGGTCCAGGCTTAGGACCTTGGACGATTTTGCCTACAAAAGCCACGGTGAGACTGATCAAGCCGAGGCGCGTAAACCAGGCCAGCATTTGGAAGACCCATTCTGGCGGGCGAATTTGGCCCCAGCCAAACGTAGCCCAGAAGGCACGTTCTATTTCAGCTCGAAGTGCCCACACCTCGCTCAGAGAGAGATTACCACGCCCGGCCAGGTTAAGATGGGTTTCGGTGGCCAGCCACTCACCATATAACTGGTAGTTGCGCCAGAACCACCAGCCGGTCATAGCCAGCATTATGAGGCTAATGGTCGCGATCCACTTCAGCGCAAGGCGCAAAGGAGCGTGGTGGATTTCGCTCAAAAACCAAAGACGCCAAAATATAAGGATGACGACTAGAAAAAAGGTGGTCATGCCGCTCAGTTTGGTCAGCAAAGCCAGTCCACACAGCAAACCAAGCAGCACCGGAGCCGAGGTGCGAAGACGTAGGGATAACGGAAGAGGTTCTCCTCTCCGGAATACCGGCGCAAGTTCCATGAATTTTAGCGCGACGAATACGGTTAGGCTGCTCAAAGCGGCCGAAAGACTGTCGTTGCTGACCGTGGTCGAAACCCGAATGAATTGTGGGTTGAGCGCGGTTAGGGCGACTGCGGTCACTTGCAGCGGAAGATTATAGGGAAATAAATGGCGAGCCACCAAATAGGTGCTAATTACGGTGACGAGACCGAAGGCTAGGCTCCACCAGCGACCCATGTGGATCGCCAGGGCCGCTTGGCGATAAGGAAATGCGTCCATGGGGCCGTGCAGGACGAGATTTTGATTGTCGTTGATCAGCGCTCTCACATCGCTGAACAGCCAGTGGGGATTACGTTGGAGGTGAATGGGGAGATTATCGCTGTCTATCCAAAAGGTGCTGGCCGCCACGATGGCATAATAGAGGGGATGTTGCGTGCCCTCTTGATTCCAGAGCTGACCGGGAACGGCTAAGGGCAGGCCCCGGCCGTCGGCCAGCTGCTTGACGTAGGGATAGTGCAGCGTTTCGTCGGAGTTCTCGAAGATGGGAGTCACGCTGCTGTAGCCGACCCCTAAAATGATAAAAAGCGCTGCAAAGACCCACAAAATACGAGAGGCCAGCGGCGTCTCGGTGGCGTTCAAGATTGAAAAGCTCCAGTCCAGAGTCGCGATAAGAGAATACGGGTCTATTTTAGCTTTGGTGCGGAGATATGCAAGTGGTGAACAAGGCGAATCAATTATTTTATTACAATAACCACGACCGTCATGTCGTCACTCGGCTCGCTCGAGTCCATAAATTCTTGCGCTTTGAAGATGATATGCTCGGCGATCATTTCGGCGTCCTGAGTATGGATGATTTCAGAGAGGGTTTGCTCGAGGCGTTCAAAGCTAAACAGGTTGCCCGCTTCGTTTCGAGCTTCAATAATGCCATCGCTCATAAAGATGACTGCCGTGCCCGGCTCGAGGAGTACCTTTTCTTCGGGATATTCGGGGTCTTGAACCGGTGCTCCCAGAGGTAACCCGCCTATTGGCAGCAGGTGGCAGCCGTACTCGCTGGCGATAAACGGTGCAATCATACCGGCGTTAGCAATGGTCATGATCTTGCCTCCGGCGCTTTCTTTTAAGATGCTGCCGGCCGGTAGTGGTAGAGCCGTAAAGGTAGCCACCTGTAACCCGACGTTCATTCTATTTGATTGAAGCCGCCTGTAAAGAATCTGGTGCAAATCGTTGAGTAGTTGACCGGGTCCTGTATTTTGGTGCTTGCTGATTTCGGTGTCGATGGCGGTGATGGCCGCAGCCATGTATAGCGCAGCAGGGATACCTTTGCCGCTCACGTCGCCGATGGCAACCCCAAAATGCTCTTGATCGGTACTAAAGAAATGGAAAAAGTCACCCCCAATTTGCCGCATCGGAAAAGTCCGGCCGGCAATTTGAAGGTGCGGCACTTGCGGCGTAAATTGTGGGAGCAGGGTCTCTTGAATTTCGTGAGCAATTTCAAGTTCCCGCTCGATTTCACGAACTTCAATTTCGTACAAGCGGGCATTTTCAAGCGCAATGGCTACCTGGTTGGCAAAAGCTTGAGCTAGAGTGATGTCTGCCGGGCTAAACGCGTTGATTACGGTGCGGTCAATGGTGATAATGCCGATGACTTTGTCTCGAGCGATTAACGGGATACCCATCCATGATTTGATACGGTCGTGGGGCGGTGCGGTAAAGGACCCGTAGACCTCTTGAATGTTACCGATCATCAGCGGCTGGCGCTTGTGAATGACAATCGAGCCCGGCTCGTCTTCGGTTAATTTAGCCGGGAAGGTTAACCCAATCACCTGTTCCGGCTTAGGGAATCCCCGTCCGGCGATGATTTTACGCTGGTTACCTTCAATCAAATGGATCGAGGCGCCATCATAATGAATCATCTGGTTTAATTGCTCCAGGATGCGTTCCAATACTTCGTTGAGTTTTAGGCTCGAACCCACAGCAGCCGAAACGTCGCGCAGCGTCTCGGCCTGCTGCCGTCGTTGAGTTTCTAATTCATACAGCTGGACGTTTTGCAGGGCGATGCCAAGTTGGTCGGCCATGGCCTGCCCGAGTGAAATCTCCCATGTGTCGAAACTGCGCGTCTGACGGGTGGCCTCCACTACAATCGCCCCGATAATTTCCTCCCGGATGTTGATCGGGATCACCAGCGTGGAGATGGCTTCCGTGCCGGCCCAACTACCGGCGATTGGGGTGACGGGAGCTGTGGCCGCCCTGCTAGCATTGAAGTGCGGGGCATGGGTATCTTCGACGACGACGGGTTGGTAACTCCTCATGAGCTGCTCGAACAGAGGGTTATTTTTTAATGAGAATTGCTGACCCTCTAGCCCTGTCAGTGCCGACTCGGCCTCATGTTTACCGTTTTCAGAAGATAGGGCCGACTCA
>JBFGLD010000901.1:0-3447 GCA_041576335.1 Anaerolineae bacterium
AGCATGTGCAAATTGCTGGCTGTGACCACGCCCAAATTCAAGGTAAGCGGCAGTGCGGTTACGGCATTGAGGACGGTTAGAGTATAAAAGGCCAAGTTGACCTCAATGGGGAAAAACATGAAGTCGGTATGGAAAGGATTTTGCCCCTCAGCAAGAAGCGCCTGTTTGACCCACCATAAATTCCAGGCAATTGCAGGGTCATCACCCCCATCGCCCGGTAAATGTGTGGCCAGATTGGTAATCGTAGGCCAGGTTAACATAATTGCCAATAGGAAATATGCTAACCACAGCAGCGAGACACGACGTATTTTCAAAAGCAGTGTCCAAGGTCTATAATTCAGAGTTGAATTTTACCATCTGCTTTTCGGCCCGGCAATTATTTACCGGTTAGCTTTGTGGTATAATAATTGAGTACCGATACGACTTGGGGCAGTAAAGGCAAATGAAGGGAAGTAAGCTTTTATCGGTGAGTGCGGACTGGTTATGAGTAAACGCGTTCTGATTGTTGATGATGACAAAGATATTCTTTTGATGTTAGAATTCGGCCTGAAAAGATTGGGGTCAGATTATGAGATCGTAACGGCGCAGGGAAGTGTAGAGGCTTTGGCCTTGATTGAGCAGAAGCCATTTGACCTGGTCGTGACTGATTATATGATGAAATATATGACCGGAGTGGATTTGGCCCGGGCCATCCGGCGGATTACGCCGGGCACCCAAGTTGTCTTAATGAGTGCCTATGGCAGCAAACGTTTACGGGCGACGACCAAATTTTTGGGTTTTGAAGGGTATCTTGACAAGCCGTTCGATGTGCAGAAGATTCGCACTATTATTAGAAACGCGCTACAACCGTCTCCCAAAAAGAATGATACGAGCCTGTCTGACAAATCACCGGAGTTTATTGAAGCTATCCATAATTGCCTAAAGGGGCTGCGGGCGCTGGCCAGCGCCAGCTGTGTTTTGTTGCTAACAGTTGATGGCCACCCAATTCAAATTGTAGGTCAAACCGACGGGTTACGTATTTCGAATATTAGCGCGCTGATTGCTGCAAACTTTATGGGTACGACAGAATTGGCAAATTTGCTGGGTAATCGGTCAGTCTTTCAATCAACATTTCATGCCGGTGAAGACTATAATCTATACATATACGATGTTAATGGCGAGTTTTTACTGGCGACCGTTTTTGATACGACCCATAAACCCGGTGTCGTTTGGTTCTACACTAAGCAGGCGGCCACCGACCTGGTTCCCCTGTTGGAGCACCCTCCCCGAGTGCCGGCTCCCTCTCAAACAACGCTCAAAAGCTGAATTTGCAATGATTTTTGCCCGCCTATACCATTATCTGAATTGGGGAAGGGCCAGACCTATCTATTAATATTTTTCTCCCACCTTTGCCCTATTGATTCGAATGGCTATCTACGGTATGCTTAGATATCGGTAAGCTAGGATAACGCCCGAAATTCGCACTTTAACATCCTATTTTGGGGACATATTTATGAGCAAGAAATGTGTTCTGATCGTAGATGATGCCAAAGACATCCTTTTTTTGTTAACCCATAGTATCAAACGGTTGGGACCAGATTATGAAGTTTATACCGCCTCTGACGGCCCTTCTGCGTTAGCGCAAATTAAGAAGCAGAAGTTTGATTTAGTAATTACCGATTACATGATGGGCGGGATGACGGGCTTGGATTTGGTCGAATCATTGAAGCGTATCTCACCGGATACGCAAGTTGTTTTGATGAGCGCCTACGATTCGACAAACTTGCGGGAGAAGGTGAAGGGATTGGAACTGAGCGGCTATATTGGTAAACCCTTTACGGTTGATCAGGTCCTGGAGGTTGTTGAGCAAGCTCTGGCAGGTACGGATCGGTTACCGGAGTCGACTCCGACTCAATCATCGGTTTCTAACAAAGCGCTCCAAGACTCGCTCAAAATGCTTTACAGTAAAACCGGCGCCGACTACGTGCTGCTGCTCAATTCGCAAGGAAATCCTCTGCAAGTGGTTGGTCGTGCTGAACCGGCGACGCTTTCACGATTGGCTACATTTGTGGCGACCAATTTTTTGGCGGTCACTGAGCTGGCCAGCTTATTAGGGGATAATTCGTCAGTCTTTAAATCAAGTTACTACGAAGGAAATAATTACAATATTTATGCTCACGATGTCAATGGAGAGTATTTTTTAGCCGTTGTTTTTGGCGCAAAAGATAAACCTGGAACGGTTTGGTTTTACACAAAGCAGGCAGCGGCGACGTTGGCCGCCTTACTCGATCAACCCTCCAAACCGACGACACTTAACGCTGGAAATCCCGCACTCGTTTCGGAGTTTGATGAGTTGCTTGGGAGCGAGTCGGTCGACGATAAATAGTGTCCTATGCTGATTACAGGGGCATAAGTACTAGGTTGTGCCCTTACGCTGCCCCTCAACATACGTTATAATGAGATGACTCGAAAGCAAGCAAGTCATCGCAACTACAGAACTGGATTTATGGATCACAAAGTTAAAATCTTATACGTCGAAGATAATCCGTTGAGTAAGGCCCTGGCTCGAACTGTATTGGAAAAACAGGGATATTGCGTATTTGAAGCTAATGACGGGCTGAGTGGAATCGAGTTGGCGCAAGCTGAGCGGCCAGATCTAATCTTGATGGATATAAACATGCCGGGTCTGGATGGCTACGAAGCCACGACTCGGCTCAAGGGTTTGCCGGGCATGGAAGATATACCCGTCGTGGCTTACACGGCTAAGGTCATCTCGCAAGATGACCACGAACGCATGTTGGCCGCGGGCTGCGACGGTTACATTTCCAAGACCAGTTCTCCCGACGAATTTATCCAGCAAATTGAGGCTTATCTCCACGGCAAGCGGGATACGCTTACGGAGGCCCAGCGGGAAGCGGGTACGCGGGCTTACCAACAGCGCTTGGTTAAGCGGCTGCAAGAACAGATAAACAAATTAACGCGAGCCAACGAAGAATTGACCGTGCTTAACAATGTGGCTCGCGCCATTACCTCAACCCTAAACCTGGATGAAGTACTTTCCCTCATCACCGAACAAGTCAAGGAAACATTTGAAGTCGAGGCCTGCTCCCTCTCACTTGTGGCCGGCAAAAACGGCCAATTAATTTTCAAAGCTGTCTCCGGCGTGGGCGCTGAACACCTGGTCGGTATTCGGTTAGACCCTGGGCAGGGTATTGCCGGCTGGGTGGCCCGTGAAGGAAAATCTGTTCTGATCAACGATGTTCGCCAGGACCCTCGCTTCTTCTCCGGTATTGATGAATTATTTGAGATAGATACCCGTTCGGTTATCTGTGTGCCGGTACGGGTTAAGGGTAAGATAATTGGCGTCATTGAAGCTGTGAACAAACTTGAGGGTCAATTTGACCAGGATTCGCTGAAATGGCTCGGTTCCTTAGCTTCAACGGCTGCTTTGGCGATTGAAAACGCCCG
>JBFGLD010000902.1:0-3445 GCA_041576335.1 Anaerolineae bacterium
GGCGAGGGCGGCCAGGAGATGCGGTAGGCTGGTCCGGGACCAGGCCTCATGGGCCGCAAATCCCCCCTCTTTTGGATTCGACTTTGGCCATTTTGAGGAGTAATGACAGGGCGAAATACGGCTCGTGGACATGCCTCACTCCACAGCTTATAGGGCTATTAATAACTTGATCGACGTCCAGTTTGAGCGACACGTAATTTTAGGCCGGTTTTAAGAATAGTGGTACAACAGCAGCCTAGAGCCAAATCAACGATATCATCGTAATGGCTACAACAGCCACAATCAAGGTGAGTACAAAGCCTGCCCGGATATAGTCGGCGAAGCGATAGCCGCCGGCAGCCATAACCATGAGATTGGTTTGGTAACCGATCGGCGTCAAGAAGCTGGCCGAAGCGGCAATGGCAATGGCAATGGCAAAGGCCTCCGGCGCCACACCCAAGTCACGGGCAGCAGCCAGGCCGATAGGCAGCATCAAAGCGGCGGCAGCGTTGTTGGTGATGAACTCCGTCAACAGACTTGTCGCCACGTATACGGCGACCAATATGCCAACCGGTCCCAGGACGGCAGCGCTGCCGATCATCGTCTTGGCGACCGCGTCGGCCAGGCCGCTGCTTTCGATGGCCCGGCCGATACCCAGCGCGGAAGCAATGACGATGAGCACCGAAAAATCGACAGCCTGCCTCGCTTCCCAACCCCTTAAACAGCGCGTTACGATCATTGCAAGTGCCCCTACAAAGGAGGTTGTCACAATAGGTGCCAGCCCGATCGCAGCGACGAGGATCACACAAAGGAGAATTAACAGCGCTAAGGGAGCTTTATCGGTTTGGGGTTTCATGAGACCGGCCCGGCGCGCCGCCACAAGGTAGAAATCGTGGCGCTGTCCGTTTAAGCGCTTATCGAACCCGCTCGGGGCCTCAATCAGCAGTAGATCTCCGGACCTAATCGGCACATTAGCCAACGGACCTTCGATTTGAATGTCGCGACGTTGGATACCGAGCACAATACCGTGGAACTGCTCACGAAAGCCGGCTTCGCGCAGAGTGCGGCCCACAAGTCGAGAGGAAGGGGCTACCACCGCTTCAAATAACGGCAGGGTCATCTTGCTTTTCGTTTCAATCTCCGCTACCACGCGCTCGAAACCGGGACGTTTCAAAAGTTTGTCCAACATTGCCGCACTTCCGACAAAAGTCAACACATCGCCGGCTCGAAGCAGCGACTCCGGCGAAGAGGGTATGATCTCGCCGTCTCGATGCAAGTGCACCAGGTAAGCCTCTCTCAGCGACCTGAGACCTGCACTTTCTACACTTTGTCCAATTAGCGGCGAGGCGGCTGCTACCCGCACCTCAAAAAGATAATTCTCCAGTTCGTGACTGAACGGGGAAGCCTGCTTCCTACTTCGATCGGGCAGCAGCCGGTGGCCAATCAAGGCAAAATAAAAAATGCTGCACAGGGCCGCCGGTAGGCCAACCCAGGTCAGGTCAAATAACCCTAACCCGCGGTATCCCGAAGCTTGCATTAGCCCGGAGATTAGTAAATTTGTGGAGGTGCCTATAAGCGTGGTCATCCCGCCGACAATGGCAGCGTAAGAAAGCGGAATGAGCAGCTTTGACGTAGGCACACCGCGCTTATCGCTCCAGGCCTGTACTCGTGGTATGAGCATAGCCACGATAGGCGTGTTGTTGAGAAACGCCGACATGGTGGCCGTTGTTATCATCAAGCGCACGAGGATACCGGGCAGACCGGCGGCTTGCGAAAAAAGCAGCCGGTCCGCGAAACTCAAGGCACCGGTGTTTTGTACGCCAACGGCGACGACGAAGAGAGCCCCGACCGTAAGAACCGCACTGTTTGATAAGCCCTGGAACGCCTCGTCCGGTGTTAGGATCCCGAAAAGCAGCAGGAGCCCCAGGCTGCCCAAAAAAATGAGATCCGGCCGGGCCATTTCCCGCACCAGGGCAATAATCATCAAGATGATAATCCCGAGCGTAAGCCAGGCCTGCCATTCGAGCGCGCCCCACATATTAATGGGCTTCGGCCTTCACCCAATGCTCCAACAGGCCGCGATAGTGGGCAATGAACCGTTCGTGCTCAGGCGGAGGGAAGCTGGTGCGTACAGTTCGGATTAGAATGTCGTCAAACTCTGGGCTTTGGACCAGATCCCACATCGCTTCGTCTAATTCCCCTAGATGGGCCGCCTTAAATGCGGCGAACCTTGTGCTATCGAGATGTTGGTCGGCCAATTTTTCATATGCGGCCAGCTTTTCCTGGTAAGTCCGGGCAGAATCAGCAATCTTGAAATATTTTTCGAGGTCCATCGTAATGTGCATTGGCCGGCCAGTGACCACGCTGAAGATACTCCAGGCCAGCAAGGATTTAATGGCCCAGGGGAAGTAATAATGCAGACTGGTCAGGGCAATGTCGGGGCAGGCGTTGGCAAAATCAATCGGCCACAGCGTGCCGTCCTTGAGTATCGCTTCGCAGGAGTTGAAATCCCAGCGAAAAATGGCATTGATTACTTTTGTAATCATACCGGCTTCCCGTCCCTTTTCAGGGCTCAGAAATTCGTGATCGACCAGGTAGCGGGCGTGCAGCGGCTGGGTGGGGTCGTATTTGAGGCTAATGATCTGGGGTCCAATGCCGAGCGACCGTACAAACACATCAAAATTGTCAAGTCCGGCCTGCAAATGCATCAGCATTTGCCCGGAGTCGTCGTAGGTTGTCATCAACTTCTGCTCGTTGTCGATGCGGCTGACACCGCGCCAGCCCCCCCCGTCGAAGGGTTTCATAAACAACGGGTAGCCAATCTGGTCGGCAATTTCCGGAAGGTTAAACATGTCGTGATATTTGGCCGCCGTAACGCGATACTTTGCCGTATCAGGGCCATGCTTGGAGGGAATGAGCCAGGTGTCGGGAATTGGCAAGCCCAACCGGATCATGACACAGTAGGCGGAATGTTTTTCCATACTCTGAAAGGTGAAAGGGTTGTTAAGTAGGTAGACCCTGTTGATCAGTGCAGCCTTTTTAAGCCACTCTCGTGGGTTAAAGTGCCAATAGGCTAAGCGATCGATAACCAAATCGTAGGAAGCCGGTGCTCTCAGATTGAAGGGATGGATCCGGATCCGTTCCACATTAATTTGGTACGTCTGTCCCCGGTATTTGATGGTCGGATTGAAGCGCCGCGCCAGTGCTTCAAACGCCGACGGCCAGTCTTCTTCATCGCCAAGCAGCAGGCCAATTTTTTTTGAAATCACTTTGTCCGTCCTTCCGGCTTAAGTAAGCCGCATATTTTCAGCCTAAGGCCTTGCCAAAATGGTGGGCCAGCTGTTTCCGCCACCAATACCAGTGGTGTTCCACGTCGTGCCCCCAGATATCCCGCTCGTGGCTGATCCCTTTATCAACAAGCAGATCGGCCAGGCGATGGCTTTCGTATAGACATCTATCTTCCCAA
>JBFGLD010000903.1:0-3441 GCA_041576335.1 Anaerolineae bacterium
ATTGGAGGGACATGAGAGCGCTCAGCACGCCGATGAAGGCAACTACGGTGGCCAGCAGGCGCAGGGCTCCGGTAATGGTAAAGGTGCGGTCAAAGACTTCAAGGGCGCTTTCTTTGAGACCTCGATTTGACGACAGCGAGAGCTTGTATTCGCCGGCAAATTGCTTCGTTAACTGCTGGGTCAGCTCGTCCGCTTGTGCCTGAAATTCGGGCTTTAAAAACAGGGCAACGTTGGTGATGCTGTCGTCGCTGGGCCAGTGGGTACGATAAGTATTCAGGCGCATTAGAACATAGCCCAGTTCCGGTACGGCGTAATCATAAAAGACGCCGGCTACTCTAAAAGGATGCGGCCCATGCTCAGTGAGCAGAGTTAAGGTCGAAGGCCGGTTCAGCGGCAAGTCAAGACGCCGGGCAAACACCTCTGAGACGATGACATCGCCGGCATCCAACGCGGCAAAGACCCGGTCGGGCTGGCCGGCCGGCCACAGCAAGGGACGCTGTGTTTCGGTGGGTTCCGGGCTCAGGGCTCTGACCTCGACTTCACCTTGGTTTTCGGCAAATACCGAAACGGCGCGCAGCAGGCTCACCGCCTCGACCTCCTCTGTCTGCTTAATTTGCGCTATAAATTCCGGGTCCAGGGTACTCTCAATTCGAGCCGCCTGGCCTGCCGGGCTGATATAAATATCGGCGGACAAAATCGTATCAAGCCAGGTCGAAACGGTATTCCTAAACGAGCCGACCATCACGCTGACGCCGATGATCACCGTTACGGCCAACATCAACGCCGCAATGGTGACCGATGTCCGACTCAACGAGCGGGTGATGTCGCGGGGAGCCATCGCGCCGATAATCCCCAATATGCGATGGCTGAGCGGACGCAGCAGGTTCATGAACAGCCTGGTGACCATCGGAGTCAGGAAGGCGGCCCCGAGCAGTATCGCAAAAAGGGCGGTGAAACTAAGCGGTAGTGACTGGGACGCGTAGTTGAGCAGGGTCCAGCCGCCCAGTATCATCACTATGCCGATTGCCGTCAAGGCCGGGATCAGGCGCTGGATGCGATCCTCCGCGTCTGAGCGCTTGAGGGCACTGTTCGGCGGTACTGTGGTTGCTTCCAGGGCGGGAACAAAAGCAGCCAGTAGACCGGCGGCCAGGCCGGCCACAAAGCCCTTGTAAAGCGTGAGCGGTGAGAGCGAAACGCTCTGGACGGTCAGGGTGAAGAATAGGTCGTTGATCGATTGGGTGACGAGCCCGACCAGCCCGCGCCCGAGTATAATGCCCAGCCCGAGGCCGATAAGAGCCCCGACCGTACTCAGTACGAGCGCCTCCGTTAGAACCAGCCCGAAAATCTCGCGGCGGGTGACTCCCAAACAGCGCAACGTGCCGAGAACAGGGCGCCGCTGCACCACCGAGAAGCTGATCGTGTTGTAAATCAGGAACATACCTACAATCAAGGCCAGCAGGCTCAACGCCGACAGGTTGAGCTCGAACGCGGCTGTCATTTGGTTGAGCGTTTCATTCCGCAGCGAAGCTTGCTGCAGGCGTGCATTGGGCGGCAAAATGTCGACGATGGATTGGACATCAGCGCCGGGAGGAATGATAAGATCGATGCTGCTTAGCCGGCCCACCATATCGAGCAGCTCCTGGGCCGTGCTGATGTCGCTCAGGATGAGCCCGTTGAGAGCACGCTCACTAAAATCGTCGCCGGGCTGAAGCAGACCGACCAGCCTGACTCTCTTAGCTTGGCTGCCGGTCAGCAGGGTCAGCGTATCGCCCGGGGCGAGGTTGTACCGCCGGCCTAAACTTTCGGAGATGAGTATTGTATCCGGCTCGATTAAAAGGCTCAGCAGCGCTTCGAAGGAGAGTTCGCCGGCGCCATTGCCTAGATAACTTCTGAAAGGCGGTTCGGCAAATGGGTCAACTCCTAAAAGCTGCAGCGGTAACTCGTCGCTTTGTTGGAGCAAGACGAGGCCGGTGACCGTCGGAGCCACGTCGGTCAGGCCCAAATCAACGCGCAGCCGCCGGTAGAGAGAAGAAGGAAGGTCAGCGGGCGCGGCCACAATTTGATGGGTCGCTTTGCCGGCAATGCTATCAGTTGAGAGCGCAAAGGCTTCACTGGCGCTGCTGTTGGCCAGGTCGATCGCCACAATCATGGCGACACCCAGGGCAATCCCCAATATGAGCAGCAGGCTTTGGATTGGGTGCTTCGTGCTGTGACGCAGTGCCAAGAAGGTGAGATGGTTGTTTTTCATTTTTATTTCTTACATAACTAACGGCGATGCGCGGGAAATCACGCGGTTATGTCTTGCCCTTTCGTTATCACTAACTCCCCATTCTTAACCCGGTACACTTTATCGGCCAGGGGAATAATATCTGGGTTGTGGGAGGCCATAATTAACGTTTTGTTCGCTTGCCGGGTCAGTTCTAACAACAGGGTGATGATATTTTGACCGGTACCCTCGTCTAAATTGCCGGTTGGCTCGTCAGCCAGCAGCAGGGTTGGATTGTGGGCGATGGCCCGCAGAATGGCTACCCGCTGCTGCTCTCCCCCGGACAGGCGGTCGGGGAAGGCATTCTGGCGATGGCTCAGGCCAACTCTATCCAAAAGATGCTGGACCTGCTGTGCTCTGGCTTGATTGACCCCGCCATTGAGCTGCATGGCCAGGGTAATATTTTCGAATACGGTTAAGGTCGGGATGAGATTAAAAAATTGAAAAATAAAGCCGAGATGTTCCCGCCGGAACAGGGTGCGCTGCCGCTCGTTGAGGCGGTTGATGGTGAGACCATTCACGATAATGTCACCGCTGTCCGGCGCGTCAATGCCGCTGATCAAGTTTAAGAGCGTGCTTTTGCCGGAGCCACTTTGCCCCAGGATTAGGATGAATTCGCCCGTGTTAAATGTCGCGTTGACCTTTTTCAGAATGGTGCGGCTTTGCTTGCCCTCGGTATAACTCTTATTTAGATTTTTCAGTTGAACAATAGCCGGGTTGCTCATGGTTTTCCTTTATTGAATCGCTAGCCCTAAAACAAGTTATTTTTCTCACAATCTACGGCCTAGTATAACATATTGTCTTAATTTTGTCAAGATATTGTCTATATTCAAAGTTGATGGATGAATTAGCAAGTGAAATAATGCACAACTAGCTGAGGTAAATATACCGATTTGGCCCTGGCGTGTCAATGTTTATTTTGGGCTTGAGGTGCATGGCCAACTTTCAATTATTGGGCATGCTCTAAGAGCTAACCCCGGGACGATCTGCGCCCTTGCGACTTGGTTGGTGGCGGGGTATAATCTCGTCACTAAAGCGCCAAATTATTGTTGAAAGTGCTAAAATTTACCGCTATGCGTGTAGATCTTTGTCTAAGTCCGAAACAATTCAGCCCGGCTGATGTTCGTAAGATGCTCCCTGCCTTGCGTAATCTGCTGCGTCGCCATGGAGCGCAA
>JBFGLD010000904.1:0-3440 GCA_041576335.1 Anaerolineae bacterium
CGCTATCGCCAAAGGCTCGCTGATGGAAACCGAAACGTTCTTAATGTTGGCTGTCCGGCTAGGCTATTTGAAAGAAGAACAGTCCATACCAACGCTGGCTTTGATTACCGAAATTAGCAAAATGCTAACCGTCTTGAGAAAGAAGGTTTTAGGGAACAGGGGATAGGTGATTGAGGATAGGGGACAGGGGACAGGGATTAGTCTCCACTATAACCTGTGCCCTATAACCTATAACCTGGCTTCGAAGGAGAAATGCAATGGCACTCAGCAACAAAGAACGCGTAGGCCGCGTCATGGACGCCCTCAAAAACGGACTGGCCCCCTTTATCTTGCGCGAATACCGGCGGCGATACGGCGAGCGCGCCGTGGATGAAATTGATGCGGTGCTGTCCACCCCCGGCCATCCGGGCCTATCCACCGAAGCCCGCACCACCCCGACAGCGCTCCTCGCCGCCCTGGATACTCACGCCTGCCTTAACTTGATGCTGCGCCGCTGGAACGAGGTCTTTCAAGACAAGTTGGGTCACGTCGCCCGCTCCCACGTGAGCGAGTTGTATGACGCCCGCAATACCTGGGCCCACCAAGGCGCTTTTTCCAACGACGAAGCCTACCGCATTGCCGACACCGCCGCCCGGCTGCTCAAAATGGTCAGCGCCGGCGACCAGGCCCAGAGCGTGGATGAAATTGGCCGGGAGCTGCTGCGGCTGCGCTACGACGCCGAAGCCAAAAAAGTCAGGCAGGACACCGGCCAGTTCAAGACTCAGACGGTCACCACCCTGGCCGGGCTTAAGCCGTGGCGAGAGGTGGTGCAGCCCCACCCCGATGTAGCCAGCGGTCGTTACATTCAAGCCGAATTCGCTGCCGATATGGCCCAGGTCATCGCCGGTACTGCCGAACCGGAATACCAGGAGCCGCACGAATTCTTCCGGCGCACCTACCTGACCGAAGGGCTGCTGGCTCTACTGGTAACCGGCATCAAGCGCCTCACGGCTCAGGGCGGCGACCCGGTGGTGCAGCTGCAAACCTCCTTTGGCGGCGGTAAAACGCACAGTATGCTGGCCCTGTACCACCTGGCCGGTGGTAAAATAGAACTCAACGACATCCCCGGCGGCGAGCGCATCGCCCAGGAGATTGACCACGCCGACCTGCCGGAAGCCAACATCGCCGTGCTGGTCGGCACCGCCCTGGATGTGGCCAAACCGCGCCACTACCCCGACGCCACCGTCCACACCCTGTGGGGCGAGCTGGCCTACCAAGTGGGCGGCCTGGCCGGCTACCAGCTGGTCGAGCAATCTGACCGGAACGGCGTCAGCCCCGGCTCAAACACCCTACGCGAACTGCTGTTTAAATTTGGCCCCTGCCTGATCATCATCGACGAGCTGGTGGCCTACGCCCGCAACCTGTACGGCGCGGAGCGGCTGCCCGGCGGTACTTTTGAGTCGGTTATGACCTTTATCCAGGCCCTGACCGAAGCCGTCAAAGCCGTGGACGAGTCGCTGCTGCTGGTCTCCATTCCGGAATCAAACATCGAGATTGGCGGCAAGGCCGGCCAGGAGGTGCTAGAAACGCTGTCGCACATTGTGGGCCGCATCGAGTCGATCTGGAAGCCGGTCACCGCCACCGAAAGCTTTGAGATTGTGCGGCGGCGGCTCTTTGCCGGTCAGGTCGACTACCCCGCTCGCGATGCTGTGATCGATGCCTTTGGCGATATGTACCGTAATGCCGCCGGTGAGTTTCCCTCCGGCGTGGCCGAGCGGGACTATCTGGATCGCCTCACCTCCGCCTACCCCATTCACCCGGAGCTGTTCGACCGGCTCTATCAAGACTGGTCCACCCTGGAACGCTTTCAGCGCACCCGGGGCGTGCTGCGGCTGATGGCGGCGGTCATTCACCAACTGTGGACCCGCGGCGACCAATCGCTGCTGATTATGCCCGGCACCCTGCCCCTCGATGCCACCCCGGCGCGCAACGAGCTGCTGCGCTACCTGCCCGATACCTGGGCCGCCGTTTATGAAACCGATATCGACGGGGCCGGCTCGCGGCCTTTTAATATTGATGGCGACGTGCCTGCGCTGGGGCGCTACAGCGCCTGTCGCCGCGTGGCCCGCACGGTGTTTGTGGGCAGTGCGCCTTCGGTTGCGGCACAGCGGGTGCGGGGCCTGGAAGAAATCCGTATCCGCCTGGGCTGCGCCCAACCCGGCGAACCGGCCGCTGTTTTTGGCGATGCCCTGCGGCGCATGGGCGGCCTGTTGACCTACCTCTACACCGATGGCAGCCGTTATTGGTACGATACCCGGCCCACGGTCAATAAACTGGCCCGCGACCGCGCCCAGGGTTGGCCCGAAGATGAAGTGAAGGTCGAGATCATTGAGCGCTTGCGCAAGGTGCCCAAGAATAAAGAGTTTGCCGCCTTTCACGTCGCCCCCGCCGACTCATCCGATGTGGCCGACGATGACCGGGCGCGGCTGGTGGTGCTGCAGCCCGAAGCCACCCACAAACGCACCATATCCGATAGCGCGGCGGTGCAGCAAGCCCAACGCATCCTGGAAAGTCGCGGCACCGGCCAGCGGCTCTACAAAAATATGCTACTCTTCGTCGCTGCCGATGAAGGCGACGCCGCGGCGCTGCAAAGCGCGGTGCGGGACTTCTTGGCCTGGCGCTCCATTCAGGCTGAACAGGACGGCCTTAACCTGGACGCCCAGCAGCGGCGGCAAGTAAAAAACAGCCTGGACAAAGCCGATGAAACGGTCGACTTGCGCTTGCTGGCTGCCTACAACTGGCTGCTGGTGCCGATCCAGCCGGAACCGTTGGGCGGTATTGAATTTCAGGCCGGCAAAATCAGCGGCAGCGACAGTTTTTACGACCGCGCCGCCCGCAAACTAAGAAATGATGGCCTACTCATTTACACCTGGTCGCCCGATATTCTGCGCATGGAGCTGGACAAGTACATCTGGAGCGACGAGCGCGGTTGGGAAGTGAAGCTCAAACAACTGTGGGAATACCTGGCCCAATATTGCTACCTGCCGCGTCTTTACGACCAACTAGTGCTGGTCAAGGCCGTGCAGGATGGCGTGGGCCGGCTGGACGCGCCCTTTGCCTACGCCACCGGCAAGAAAGCAGAGGGCCATCACGCCAGCCTGGTATTCCGCCGGTTAGGAAATGTCTACTTCGACGACACCAGTTTAATCGTGCATCCCGACCACATTACTGAGTCACTACCACCCCCGGAGGTATGTCCAAAATGCAAAAGACCCTTGGTAGAATGTATCTGTGTAGAAGCTCCGGAGGTATGTCCAAAATGCAAAAAGCTGCTCAACGAATGTACGTGTGTTCATAAAGTTCTATCACGCTACTATGGTCGGGTCGACATTGACTCCCAACGAGTCATCAAGGACATCGATCTCATCGTCGCAGAAGTCATCGAGCGGCTGACCAGCCAG
>JBFGLD010000905.1:0-3439 GCA_041576335.1 Anaerolineae bacterium
AACATGCGCTAAGATGGCTTCCGTAAAAGACGCCTCGGCCAGAAAAGCGCCGGCCATATTAATTCTGGTTAAGACGGCTCGGGCTAGATTGGCACGCTTTAAGTTAGCGCCATTCAAATTCTTGGCCTCTTTTAGAGAGGCGCCGGCCAGTAATGTGTCAAACATGAGGGCGCCAGCTAGATTTGCCCCGGTCAGGATGACCCCTTTTAGGTTAGCCTGGACCAGATGGGCCAAGCTCAAATCGGCCCCGGTTAAGTTGCCGCCCAGCAGCGTCGCCTCAAGCATATTGGCCGAACTAAGATCGGCCCCGGCTAAATTAGCCCGAATTAGGCTGGCTTCATGAAGGTTGGCCTTGGACAGATTGGCTTGTTCCAGATGCGCCCCGTCCAAATTAATATCCTCGAGCATAGCCTCACTAAGATTTGCTTGTACTAACCGGGTCCCGGCCAGATTGGCCCCGGCCAGCCGGGCCCGCGACAGATTGGCCCCGGTCAAATTTGCCCCGGCCAGATCGACGACAGTCAGATCACGCTCGCTGAGATCAAATCCTTGCAAATCCTGCTGCCCGCCATTGGCTCGCCAGGTCAGCACTATCCGGTACTGCTCATCACGACGGCTGCCGTGTTCGTGTTCAAGATCGCCCATTTCTTTCACCGTAGGGAAGGACTTAACCATGATTATAGCAAATAATGGGGAGAATGATAAAATGTGCGACCTGCCCTCAAATAGCCCCGCCTGTCAAACCGGATAACTTGGCCTTCAGCGGCGTATCAGTTTATAATAGAGTTCTGTCTTTATCGGTCTATAAGGAGGTTATCACGAACCCACGGTACGCTACGAAGAATGAAATATCTGACTACCGGCTGCTGACGACTGATTACTGTATTTTCAAGGGAGTACCATGGTCGGTTGGTGGGTAGCTGCGGGACTGTTGGTGGCTGCAGCCGCATTACTTCTCATAAATCAGCGGCTGCGAATAAGCCTGCGTCACGAACACAGAAATGTGCGTGAACTCCAAAAGGAACTGTTGGCCACTGCTGGCGAGTTATCTGAGGTGCAAACGCGGCGCAAGCGTCTGCTCGGCGCTTCTACTCAGGCGCTGATCATCGTTGAAAAAGATTATCACGTATCAAGCGCCAACAAGGTGGCAAAAGAATTTTTCGGCCCAGTTGACAAAAAAAACAGCACCTTAATCGAGTGGACCCGGCGCCACAAATTGCTGGAACTGGTTACCCAGGTACTGCAAGGTAAAAAAACAGTTCCGCTTTACTTGTCCATTCAGGATAAAATATTAGAGGCCCACGCCCGATCGATCAAAGTGAGAGGCGACATTGTGGCTGTGGCTCTGGCTATCAGTGACGTGACTGAATTACAGAACTTAAGCCGGGCCCGCCGTGATTTCGTGGCCAATATCTCGCACGAACTGCGTACGCCTCTGGCTTCGATTCAGTTACTGATCGAAACCTTGCTCAGCGACGCCGTTCTAAATGATAAAAAAATGGCCCGCGAACTGATCGACAAGGTAGCAGTGCAGACGGAAACCCTAGGTCAGTTGGCTCAGGAGTTGATGGACCTATCCCTGATCGAGTCGGGGCAGGCGCCCATAAAGATGGGCTCGTACGCGTTACGTGACATCGTCCAGGCCCAGTTGGAACGTCTCACTCTCCAGGCTAAGCGCAAAAATATTAAGCTTTGTCTGCTCGTGCCGCCCGAACTAAAAGTGTTGGTTGATGATAAAATGATTGGCCGGGTCATTGGGAATCTCGTCCACAACGCGATTAAGTTTACCGACGCCGGAAGGGTGACGATTGCGGCTGAAACGATCACGGAATCGGCGCTGCGGGATCGGGAGAAGGTCCGGGAAGATTGGATCACGGTTAGCGTATCGGATACGGGCGTTGGCATCCCGCCCGATGAGCTGCCGCGAATATTTGAACGGTTTTACAAGATTGACCGGGCGCGAAATCGTAAACAAGCCGGGACAGGTCTAGGCTTGGCGATTGCCAAACATATTGTCGAAGCCCACGGCGGGCGTATATGGGCGCTCAATAACAACGGCAGCGGGGTCACGTTCTATTTTAACATGCCGGCCGAAGAGTAGCCTAATGATCCCTCGGAGCCTTGATTGGCCGTACTCATTCAACCGGTCTAAGATGAAATATCACTGATAATCATAAAGTTGCTAATCTCGTCGGCCATGGCTTTGGCCAGCTGCAAGGCATAGAGCCCGTCCTTGCCCGATACGTCACTGGTTTTATCGTCTTGGATGCATTCTACAAAGTGACGGAGCTCCAGCACGAGCGGTTCGACCATCGGCACTTGGATCCGCTCGATGATACTTTCCTGCCGGTATTGAGCCGCCGCAAGAAATTCGGGGCGCGTACGCCGGTGAATCATGAGGCTTTTGCCAAGCAGATCGACTTCGATGTAGGCCCCCTCGGCTGTAATTTCCATCTTGCGCACTTTCTCTTCGGTAACCCGCGAAGCAAACAGGGTGGCAATTGGCCCATTGCGGAAAGAGAGGTTGGCCACTGCGTGGTCAATCGCTTTTGTCGAGAATGATCGCCCCCAGGCGCTGAAGCCCTCCAGGCGACCTTCCACCAAGTTAACCAGCAAATCCAGGTCGTGAATCATTAAGTCCCGAATAACATCCACGTCGGTGTTGCTCGAGTCAAAGGGGCTCAGCCGGCGCACGTTGACGGCGATAATGCGCAAATCTTTAGCAACATCTTTTAGCGTAATATAGGCCGGATTAAAACGTTCGATGTGCCCCACCTGCAAAATCTTTTGACGATGTTCCGCCTCGGCTACGAGTTGTTTAGCCTGCTCGACCGTTTCGGTCATAGGTTTTTCGACCAGGACGTGCACATTATGAGCGAGCGCCTCTAGGGCCATATCAAAATGGCTCGAGGTACTGGTGGCTATGTTGACCGCATCCACAGCCGCCAGCAGCTGGCGATGATCAGCGAAATATTGCGTATCGTAACTGCTGGCCACGGCTTGGCCGCGATCGGCGTCCCGGTCGGCGACCCCGACCAACTCAATGTGGCGAAGGTTTGAATAAACACGACAGTGACGCTCGCCCATTACGCCCACGCCAATTACGCCAACTCGAACGGTATCCATAGAAGACTCCTTCAATCCTTACGAGCGTTAATCGCGCAGAACTCGGTCATCGCCAACTCGTTTGGTCAAACGCTGCTCGTCGGTGTACTCAAGTAGGGCCAGGGCATATTTCCGGCTGGTCTTAAACACGTCGCGCACCTGGGCTACGTTGACGGTTTGGTGCTGCTGCAGATATGCCTTAAGCCACTCGACAAATGTGCTGTAGGTTTCGGTCAACAAAATAACATCTTTAGAAAGACGGACCAGTTGCTTGCTCTCGATCAAGGCCGACAGAACGTCCTCGCCCACGGCCGTAACCACCTCTTTAGGGGAC
>JBFGLD010000906.1:0-3439 GCA_041576335.1 Anaerolineae bacterium
CATCAATATTGCGCATCACATAGGCTTCATCGGTTGCGCCGCCGGCCTGGCGGGCCGGGGCATGATTATCGTAGCCCTCGCGCCACCGGGCATAATCTTCGACAGTGTGCCGAACGAGTATGTATACCATAATTTTATCTCCTTATTTGGATGAGTGATAGATACAAGTCGGACACACTATCAGTCATCATTAGAACGGGGTTTGTTCGATATCCTCGCCAAACCAGATCTCCGGTGGACCACTCACACCTGCGTTCGCCATAGTCGACTTCAATTCCTCAGAGTTAACGAACCCCGTAGCTGCGTTCATGTCCTTAAACTGGTGCATAACAATGATGATATTTGGATCATTAGCGTCGCGATGGACACTTGCACCTGTAACGCCTTTTTCCTTGCGCACCGGCGCAAAGTCATCGTAGACGCGCTTCCAGTTGCCATAATCACTAACCTTGTGCCTTACAAATATAGTAGCCATTGTCAAAAAACCTCCATTCTATTAGTATTGGTGAAACCTTTAACTCCAAATCAATTGAACCGGCCCGCGCAAAATCGGGGCTTACCGAACAGTGAAAAGGGCAAGCTAGTTTCCACTCCCAAAAACCTGCGCAAAATCACGGACGAACTGCTCATATGACCGCGGCGGGTGGCCGGTCAGGAGCTTCACGTTGTCGGTAACACGATCGGCTCCATTCTGGCTAAAATTGACAAAAAGCTCGCCGTAGGCGTCGGCCATCCATTGGGGAATGCCCATTTGGACCATAGCGCCCGTACCGGCTTCAACCGGCACGTCAACATACGTGACTTTCTTGCCTAAGACCTTAGACAACCCCGCCGCAACATCGTGGAACGAGATCGAAGCCGGGCCGGTCAGTTCGTATGTTTTGCCCTCGTGGCCCCCCCCGGTAAGGGTAGCCACCGCCGACTCCACAATGTCCCGGACGTCAATCATGCCCATTTTGCCGTCTTTCATCGGCATGTAGATCATCCCGTCGGAGGCCACGGTTTGAGCGGCCATCATCGTATTTTGCATAAAAAAGGTGGGGCGTAAAATGGTATACGGCAGTCCCGAAGCTTTAATCTCGTCGTCCGTTTCCTGGTGCATCCGCCCCAGAACGGTTTCATGTGCCGGTTCCGGTACCAATGCCGACAGCCTGACAAGGTGTGGCCTGCCCGCTCGTTTGGCTGCGGCGATGGCGTTGCCGGCCTGCTTAACTGCATCAGGGTTGCCACTGGTAACCAGATAGACTTGGCTCACGCCACTGAAAGCGGCATCAAGTGACTCCGGTTTGTCAAAGTCGCCAATCACCACCTCCACGCCCTGGTTCCTGATGGCTTGAGCCTTTGACTCATCTCTAACCAAGGCACGCACCGGCAGCCCCGCACTCGCTAAAGCCGAAACTACCCCTGAACCGGTATTGCCGGTTGAACCTGTCACCAGTACTTTACCTGCACTTGCCATAGTTGAACCCCCTTTAGTTCTTCTATTTTCGTAACCGATAATTTATCAGACTTAGTATACCACGCTTGCGCCAGCAGATCGTCAGCACCTGACGTCTCATCGTCAGCACTTTTTCAGGTGGCGTGGCCGGCTCGGTTTCGATATTTCCGTTCGGGTGTTAGGCGTGTTATAATCATTGGGAAACAGACTCCCCTTCCTTTAGGCAAAGATACAAAAATCAATGAGTCATCTGTCGTTGACTTTCCTCGGCGCTTTTCAGGCGATGCTTGCCGGCAAGCCGCTCACCGCTTTTCGCTCGGCCAAGGTACAGGGCCTCTTGGTCTATCTGGTGCTGACCAGGCAGCAGCCACATACGCGAGGCGTGCTGGCTGCGTTGTTCTGGCCGGATGAACCGGAGGCCGTGGCTAAAAAAAACCTGCGCCAATCTCTCTACCAACTCCGCCAGGTGTTGGGTGATGCCGACTCCCAGAATCAACCTCACCTGCTGGTAACCCGGTCAACGGTTCAATTTAATGCGGCCAGCAATCATTCCTTGGATGTGACGACCTTCCTGACGTGTCTAAAAAACAATCAATTGGAGCCAGCGGTAACCCTTTACCGGGGCGATCTCCTGCCCGGTTTCACCTGCGACAGCCTGCCTTTTGAAGATTGGCTGCGTGAGGAGCGGGAACGGCTGCACCGGCTGGCGTTGGACGCTCTGTTTGAGCTTACCGCCCGCAGCCTGGCCCGGGCTGACTATCGCACGGCCCAAAGCCTGGCCCGACAACAACTGGCCTTGGAACCGTGGCACGAAGAAGCCCACCGGCAATTAATCCAGGCCCTGGCTCTGCCTGGCCCGGCAGGGCGGAGTGCGGCCCTGGCCCAGTATGAAACCTGCCGCGTGGTGTTGAAAAAGGAATTGGACGTCGAGCCTGCGGCGGAAACCGAAGCGCTGGTGGCCCGTATTCGCGCCCAACAGCCAGAGCGGAAGGTGCGACCCGAACCAGGCCGTTCGCTTGAGCGTCGCCGACTGACAACGCCCTTTGTGGGCCGCACCCGTGAAAATGCAGCGTTGGTCAACGCCTATCAGCGGGCCGGCCGCGATGGAGTTCAGGTGGTCACGCTGTTGGGCAAAGCCGGTATTGGCAAGACCCGGCTGGCCCAGCATTTCCTGGAGTGGGCCGCGATGCAAGGCGCCGACGTTCTCCGCAGCCGGGCCTTTGAAACCAGCGGGCGGCTATCCTACCAGCCGCTTACGCAAGTGCTGCGCCAGCGTTTGGAGCGCGAGAATGCCCCCGAAGACCTCCTCTCAGATTTGTGGCTGACCCAGCTCACGCGCATTCTGCCGGAGCTGCGCGACCGCTACCCCGACCTGCCTGCACCAATCCGGGAGGAAGCCACCGCCCGGCAGCACTTATTTGAAGCGATCACGCGCTTAGGCCAAGCGCTGTCCGAACGCTCCCCGCTGGTCCTATTTATTGATGATTGGCACTGGGCCGACGCGGCCTCGCTGGATGTGCTGCACTATGCCGCGCTGCGCTGGTCAGAAGAGGGGGCACCCATCCTAGTGCTGCTAACCCTGCGCCAGGAAGCGCTGACGGAGTCGCCTGATTTGCAAACCTGGCTGACCCGTCTCAAACACGATGTCGCTTGTGTGCCGTTAAATTTAAGCGAGTTATCCCAGGCACAAACGGAGCAACTGATCCGGGTGCTGCTCAAGCCGGAAGAAGGTAACAATGATGCGCCGCCGACCGGTGTTGAAAAGCTATCACCGCTGACCCGGTTTAGCCACTGGTTATTTGAGGAAACAGACGGTCAACCCTTTTTCCTGGTGGAGACCCTTAAGGCGCTGGTTGACGGCGGCCTGGTCCGGCCGGCTACAGCCTCAGCGGTCTGGCAAGTTGATTGGTCGAAGTTCGACGAACAGGTATTGGGATCGATAGGCCGTGTTTTGCCGGGGGTGCGGGAGATTATCCGGGGCTGGCTGGACCGCATCACCGC
>JBFGLD010000907.1:0-3439 GCA_041576335.1 Anaerolineae bacterium
AAAATTGACCAGGAAACCCAGCCGGGCCAGTCCCATTCCGGCTTGAAACACGCCGACCATAACCGCCATCAACCCGGCCATGACCAGCATCTCCGTGGGATTGGCCGGTCTGGCGATGATCAAGGCCGACAAGACCAACAGCGAAATGGCATTGGTCGGACCGGTCTGCAATTGGTTCGAGGAACCCCACAGAGCTCCCACTATGGCGGCCACAATGGCTGTATAGAGACCCACCTGTGGCGGTAGCTCGGCAATGAGGGCATAGGCAATCGCTTGCGGCAAAAGGACGACAGCCACCGTTAACCCGGCCACGACATCCGGTCGCCAACTGCGGCGATCATAGCTTTGAAGCAGTTGCACCGGCCGCAGAAAATAAGCAGGAGTCTGCTTCAAATTCGTCAAGAGAGGATTGTCTGTGGCTATCTCTTTGGTGAAAGCTGTCATCCTTGTGTCTCCCAATCTCCAATGTATACTAAACGCATTCCGAATTTTTAGCTCAACCGGTCAACCCATCCTAACCCACTTCTAGCTGAAGACCTAGAAAGTTGCCAATTTTTTTGTCCGTAGGGGCGGGGCTATGGCAAAGTCGGAGTAGGAGGTTGGAAAAGTAGTTTCGCGGTCCTCGTTAAGGAAGGCATCTCGCCAATATTGGGGTCGATTTTCGATCGGCCAATAATGACGTTTGAGGGCCAATAAGTGGTTAGGATTGGCTCGAGAAGCCGGCAAATTGGTTAAGCCAGATAATTTTGGATCTGTTGGCTGTTCAACTCCGTAGGGGATTCTACCGGGGTTTGATGGGCCCGGCACCGACCCCCGATCTTGTAACCTTTTTGGAGGGGGGTTGGGTATCATCGTAATCTTCCTTTGTTACTCACTCAATGTCCGGTGCAGTGCGTTTTAAGGCGTTGAGCAGTTGGCGACGCTGCGTCGGCGTTAGACCCTGCAGCGCCTCCTCGCGGGAGAGGAGGGGATCGAGGGTGACTTTCACCTTTTGGGCCTCGGTCCAGGTTTTGCCTACGCCGCCTTCGACCACTTGAAAGTTGATGCCGCCCTCGGCGGTACGTTCGACGGTGAAGCCAATCTCCAACTCGACCGCGCCGACGATAAAGAGCGGCTGGGTCTGATCCGGTTCGAGCAGCTCCTCTTTGACCTTGAGGATTAATTCTTTCAGGCCGATCGGTTTGTTGTTCGACATGATGGGTTCTCCTTTTGTGGGGCCATTGGTCATTTGTTGGGCTGCGCTTCGCCCATGACCAAAGATAATGGACCCCGACTAAATAAAAGTAATGTTCGCGGCGTTAAGGCCGGGCTTGACCCGGAGTTGGGGAACAGCATCTTCCGCCAGCTTGGCCAGGTCGATTTCGTTGCGGCCCAGCTCAAAGGCGTCCTGAACACTGCGACCGTAGCCCAGGGCCCGGTAGAAGCCACCGGCAAAACGAATGGCCGCCTCGTCGCCGATTTTGGCCGACATGCCGACCACACAGTCGATTTCTGCAACAATGGCTTCGGCCTGGGTCAGAGACAGGCAGGCGTTAAGGACCACGCAGCGGAGGTTGTCTTTGAGGATGCGGAACAGCTGCTGCAAGGCTTTGGCCGTCACCGTCTGGCCCAGTCCGCTCTCATCTTCCAAAATGAGTTTACCCGCTTTATTGCCGTGTCCCGAGAAGTGAACAATATGGGGCCGGTAGCGCAGCAGGTATTCCGACAGATCGCTGTAGCGGACCGCCCAGTGGGGGATGACCTCGAAGCGGTCCCGAAACTCGGCGGCCCGCAGCCGTTCCTCAATCGTGCGCACCTCGGCCCCCAAACGCAGGGCATCGGTATTGAGGGGATTGGCGGCCAAGATCAGGATGTAGGTGTGGGGGGCGCTTGTCGCCGGGCCGGGCAGGGGGCTGACGGCTGGAGGCGGCTGGGCTGGCCGGCCCGGGCTGCTCAGAGCGGATTTGGGCATCTCCTGAACGGCCTCGGCCAATTTTTCCAGGCCGTCCTGATAGCGCTCCGGGGTCAGGTCAAGCGGGACTAACCTCTCGACGGCTGTCGGCGGTCGGCACGGCTCGATCGCCACCGGAAAAACCTTTTTCCCGGCCTGCAGGGCAAGGTCCAGGTCGGCCAGTACCTGATCCGAGGCTACGCTGTTTGGCGACATGACCAGCACCAAGGCATTGGTGGCGCCGATCAGGGCTGTAATCGCCGTTTGACGGTCATCGCCCACGCGCAGATGCTCGTCAAAGCGGACCTTGATCCGGCGGCGGCGCAGGTCGGCCCGCAGCCGATCTACGATGGGCCGGTCTTCCGGGGCGTAGACAATGAAGACCTCGGGGTAGCTGGGAAAGGTATCCGGGCCCAACAGTTGGATTGAGCGGGCCATGGTCGTGGCCAGCTCGCTGAGCAGGTTGCGCTCCTTTTCCCCAAACAGGGTCTCGGTTTGGTCCGTGTCCACATAGATGACCCCGATGCCCCGTCCGTTAAAGAGCATCGGCGCGCACACGGCGGCCACGGTATCGTGCAAGCTGGGCACCTGGCCCTGACCGACGGTCAAATCGCGCACCCAGTGGATGGCCTGGCCGGATTTGATGGCTCGGCGGGCCAGGGTATAGCTGACCTGGGCCACCGGGCCGAAGGGCCAGGCGGCCGCGGGGATCAATTCTTTGGCTTCATCCCGCAGCAGAATCGAGCGGTGGTCGGCTTGGGGAAAGTAGTCGCCAATGACCTCGAGAAAGCGGTCAAGGAGCGACTGGGGGCTGGTGGTCGCCGTCGCCGCCCGGTCAATGTTGACCAGGATGTCGGCCCGCTCATCTTCCGACAGGCTTGGGGGCGGTTCGATTTCGTCGACCGGGGCCTGGCTTTCCAGGGATACCTCGGGCGGCAGGGTCTCCGGCGTGTTAAAGGTTACGGTCAAGAGGGTCTCGCCCAGCTGCAAGGGGTCCCCGGACGAGAGTTCTCTGGCCTGGCTAATCCGCTGCCCCTTCAACCAGGTACCGTGGCTGCTGCCTAAATCCTCCACCCACCAGGTGCCCAACTCGTAATAGAATCGGGCGTGGGGCCGGGACACCTTCAGGTCCGTGGTCAGCTCCACATCAACCGGAATGGCTTTCCGTCGTCCGACAATGACCTGGCTGCCGGCGGCGTGATAGGTTTGGACCGGTTTGCCCGGCAGTTGATAGGTTAGGGTCAGCGGATTTTGGGGCTGCTCCAGCCGGGCTAATTCGGCGGAAAGGGTTTCAATCGTCTCTTCAGCTGAGGAAGCAGCCTGGTTGGCGGAGGGGGCGTCAAACTTTACCCTGCCGGCCAACACCTCAATCTCGGCCTCGATGTTTTCAAGCTCCGCTTCGATGTCTTCAATCTCGATTAAGACTCCGGGCGGCGTATCCGCCCCCCTGAGGGCCTGCTGCTCCTTCAGTTTTTGCAGCCGGCGCTCGTGCAAGCTGCGCAGCCGCCT
>JBFGLD010000908.1:0-3436 GCA_041576335.1 Anaerolineae bacterium
GCTGCCCCGCTTCAATCTCGAGGGTCCGATAAGGACCAACGGGCAGACGGTCTGGCATCGTTCCTCTTTTCTGTTAAGGGCGCAGCACTGCACTTAGCATGGCCTGCGACCCGGATGGGAAATTCAGTCCAAAATTAATTTTATCACGTTCGAGGACCAAGGTCAATGGGCCCATCGCCCTGATTGCCCCAGCGCCACCATTGCCGGTTGTTTTGCAGTTACTTGACGATAAATTGGCTCTAGCCCCCTACCCTACCCGAACCTTTCTCCAAATTTGTTGCATGACTATACGAAGTTCGATATAATAAATCTGGGCAGAAGTTTGGAATTATCGAAATTGCTGCCCCTGAACATGTCACTATTTATTAGAATTCCAACAAGCCGGTAGCTTGGTGTAATCTAAGATCGTCTGCCGGCGTTGGACGAACCAGGATAAAATGTTCGTGTCTCCACACTTGCTGGACTATCTCCTGTGGAATTTTTCGAAACCAATTGCCCTCACCAAATTGAGTCTGGTGGGCCCACATGGCCCGTTGCTTGGTCTCAAGCTGCTGCTGCACATCCAATATATGGGTGATTTGAGCCTCAGTTTCTTTTTGCAGCTCCACTGGCTCGAATTCACCCATATCGGTTAGATTATGTTCTCGGGCATAATCGGCCATGATCCGAAATTTACTCACAGGCAGTACGGCATAGAACAGACGCTGGGGTTGCCAGGGCTGTCCTGCTGAGGGATAAGCCATGGCATCGCCGACCCGCTCGTAGGCCGCCGTGGCCAAGCGGTAGACGGCTATATGATCAGGATGACCATACCAGCCATACGGCTCAAATGTGATGACGACATCCGGCTTCAGTTGGCGCATAAGGGCGACGAGTCTGCCAACGACTTCTTCAGGATCCGCTTGTACCAGGGCACGAGGGTCTTCGTTGGGGGGCGTATCCGGCATGCCCGAGTCGCGATAGCCTAAAAAGTGGAGCTCACGAATCCCAATAATATCACACGCCGCCTGCAACTCTGCGGTCCGGACTTCTGCTAAAGTTTCGGGGGTGGCCAGGGTCGGGTCAGAAATTTCTCCGGCTTCACCCTTGGTGGCACAGATGAGCATGACCTCGGTGCCCTGGTCGGCGTAGCGAGCCAGCGTCCCGGCGATGGCCCCTTCATCATCAGGGTGGGCAAAGATGGCTAATAATTTTCTGGCTTCGGTAGATTCAGGCATCAATTTGCCCAGTGATTAACTTGTAGCCAGGTTTCAAAGTCCATCAAGCCCGGATGCCGCTTTCGGAGCGCCGGGATGTCAGCCTCATAACCCTCTTTGTTAAACCAATTCACCATAATGACCGTATCTTCATAAGTGGGGGGCGGTCCTTCCGGCTGGGTGAGCGTGATTGAACGCCCGGTAATTCGGCTTAAGGTATCAACCATTTGAGGTTCTGTTAACTCATCCCCGGCAATTTCAAGCGCCAGGCCAATATATTCTTGAGGATTTTCAAAAGCCAGGGCAGCGAAGGCCCCAATGTCATCCACGGCAATCATTTGCAGCGGTTTATCAGGGTTTAGGCCCATACTTTCAAAAGTGCCGTTCAGAATTTGTTCTCGCTTCCAATTGAGGTTTTCCAGGAAAAAGACGGGACGTAAAAATGTCGCCGGTAAATCCAGAGAACGCACATACTCCTCAACCTGCCATTTGCTTTCGAAATGAGGAATGCCGCTGCTGCGCTCCGCGCCACCGACTGACGCCTGGATAAAGTGTTTGACTCCGGCGGCCTTAGCCGCATCAGCCATCTTTTTGCCTTGCCGTACCTCACCCTCGATGCCCAGTGTCATATTTGGGAAGCTGAACACACCGTAGACACCCTTTAAGGCGGCATCAAGAGAGGCTCGATCATCCAGATCGCCTTGTACAATTTCGGCACCGACCTTAGCTAAGGCTTGCGCTGCTGCGCTATCTGGATTTCGGGTCAGACCTCGCACTGACCACCCTTTGTTGAGTAAATGACGGGCTGCCGCGCCACCTTGCTGCCCGGTTGCGCCCGTAACTAAAATAATTTTGATTTTACTCATTGTGCGACTCCTTTATAAGTTATGTTTATAATTTTTCAGGTATTTCGGCAGATTATTACCAAAAACTCGGTGTTGGGCCCATTGTTGAAAACCGTCGCTTTTTCCGGCAGAGCAGCGGCAATAATCGTAGCGGCCGGCGCCATCAAGGTACGCCCCAGTAAGATTGTCAGATTTCGAAGATTGGTTTTACTTATGGTTAACGGGGTTCTCCCCACAAAAAATGATGTATGGTGAGTTTTTATTACTCAACTGCGACCAAGGCTACAATGCTAGGTAAGGCGTGGCCTTGGTGCTCCAGTTGTTGCCAAGTGTCGCCCTTGTTAAGGCTGATATAGATAGCCCCATCCGAGAGGCCGGCAAAAAGCTCCTTTTCCGTTGTGGCCAAAGCGTAAGGCATACTATTAAGTGGGTGCGGTAGGCCATCCCCTAGCGGCTCCCATGGCCCCTGACCTCGCCAACGATAAATGGTTGCATTCGCCCGATGAGAGCTGCGGTAATATCCTGAGTGGGCATAAGAAGCGTTGTGACTTGCTGAAATATACCAACAATCCGGATCTTGAGCATCGACAGCTAAAGCCCAGGTGTAATGTTGGTTACGACCTTCATCGGCGGGCCGCCAAGTCCAGCCACCGTCAAAACTCCAGGCTGCTCCCCCGCCGCCTGCTTCATAAGCTCGGTTGACGTCTGTGGGATGCCAGGCCAGGGCGTGGACATCTCGCTGTGCGCCCGGACGATGGTCGGCCCAGGTTTGCCCGCCATCACGGGTATACATCACCCCACCCAGCTCGATTCCGACGATCAGAAGATCCGCATCCTTGGGATTCGGTGCAATCCAACGCACGTGAGACGTCCATGGACGTGGTGGAAAGCTCCAAGTCGGTGCGGACGGCAATGACCGCAAAGCCGAGAGTTCCTGCCAGGTTTGTCCGCCATCCACACTTCGAAATAGCATGCTGGGCTCGCAGCCGGCATAAACGCTGCCATCGGCAGGGCTAACAGCGACCGAGAAAACCCCCGTTTGAGGTAACTTCATATCCTGCCAGTTGAGACCACCATCAACACTTTTCCAGATACCTTTGCCATAGGTACCAACGTAGATCGTGTGCTGATGGTTTGGATCAACAGCGATGCACTGCACACCCATATCCTCTAACGCTGTTCTAACGGTCCATTCGTCGTCGCTTTTACTTAGCTGCGCAAAGGCATTGCCGGTGGCGATATAAAGATTTGTCATAGAGAATTCCTCACGTGATTAATCTTTTTCAGTTTTGTGACAGTCAATTCGTGCCTTCAATGAATGAATCGACGGCGCATGGCAAATTGATGTAAGTATCAAGGGCCCGAATTTCTTCTGATGTGCCGGTGTAATGTGTA
>JBFGLD010000909.1:0-3433 GCA_041576335.1 Anaerolineae bacterium
AATCCGTAACACTCACACTATCAATCACGGTCTTCCCCCCTTGTTCGGCCAGCGGATGAAATCCTCTAATAAAAATAGTCATCTGCTCGCCGGTGGCCGTGACTGTTTCTTCGGTTGCCACCCAGGTATCTTCGGTAGCTTCATCCCAAGGGAACCACTCTACCGTGTCAACATTCCAAACGGTGCCCCCCGTCAAATCCACTCCCAAATACATTTGCACCGGCGCCAAGCTGCGATCGTGTTTGGCGTAAGCCATAATATTGTAACGATGTCCGACCGTGGTTGGTATAGTGCGAAAGATGCCGGAATTGGCCGAAATGAAGTCGAACGTTATTTCTTGAGATTTTAAGCCCGAAAATACATTGGGCCGGTAAAGATTTTCGTTAAAACAAGATGAACCAAACTCTCCACGATCTGCAAACGAGGTCCAGCCGGCAGCTACGGCTGCACCCGGACAAGGCTCTCCATGGGGGTTTCCCCACGGTACAAAATCGGCTTCAAAATCCCAATCACCACCCTCCCGGGGCGGGTCAAGGTTAGCCTTGGGTCGAGTCGGCACAGCCGGCGTAACCACCTTTGTAATCTCAGCCGTCTGGGTCAACTCAAGCGTTTGGGTCAGCTCTTCCGCCGGTTCCAGAGCAGCCAAAACAGGCGTGTCCGTCGGGGAGATCACGGGGCTTGCAACAAGTATGCGACTCGGATCGGGCGTATGGGTAGGGGCGTCACTGAGCGGCAGCACCACGACCGCGCCGGCTTCGCGATTTCCGGGTGTATTAGCGGTGATCACGCGCGAGTCGGCTGTAGGGGTTGCCGTCTGCACTTCAAAATCCGCCGGTCGCCCCACCGGGATTGCCGTCCCGGGTGCACGGCTCACAGAGCAGGCTAAGGACGCGCCTGCAACCAATATAGCCATGAACCTAAATTTTCTTAGTCGCATCGTTTTCATTCTGATATCAATTCTGGCCCGTTATCGACCACACTGATGGAGTCAAGGCGCAGGGTTCCCCCCGGTTCGGGGTAAGGATGCGATCCCTTGATAAAAATTGTCATATTTTCGCCGCTAGCTGTTACCGTCGCCTCAGTTCTGGACCAAGCATTGTCCAGGTCCTCATTCCAAGGAAACCACTGGACGCTTTCGGCCTGCCAGTCCGTACCACCCGTTGGATCAACACCTAAAAAAACGTCCACCTTCGCCGGGCTAAATTCGCGCCGCATATGGGCTTCGATCGTGTAGCGATGCCCTGGAGTTGTGGGGGCACTTCTAAAAACACCGGCTTGAACCCCCACATAAGCAAACGTGATCTCCTGCGCACTCTCACCCGTGTAGACGTTGTCTTTCCAGACCGTTTGATTCATGCAGGAGGAACCAAATTGATCTTGGCTGGTAAACGCATTCCAGCCAACTGCTAAGCCAGACCCGGGGCAAATATCACCATATGGATTTCGCCATTCGGCAAAGCCGTCTTCAAAATCCCATACGCCTCCCCGTAAAGGCTCAGCCGGCGGCACTACAGGCACGGGAGCCGGGGTCGCCTCAGGTGCCTCAGCGGGGTCCGGCTCCGGACTAGCGATGGCTTCTTCCGGCGCCTCAAGAATTGTCGCCGTTGCGGAAATGTCTGTCGAGGCCGTCAGAGCTGAGGTTTCCGTAATCTCCAGGGTGACTGTGAGTAGTAGGGTCGGGGTGATATTCGGATCATGGGTAGCTGTAGGTGCATCGACCAAAATACCGACGGTGGGGGTGGCCGTTTGAACTTCAAACGCAATCTGTTCAACCTCAGCAGCCGGCATAGGCGTTTGCCTGACCAGGGCACAGGCAAGTGCAGATAACAGCAGGGCCAAACCTGCCCAGCGTGACACGTAGAATTCTAACACGGTCGCACTCCTTCCAAGTTCCCAACGCAGAATTATACCCGGAAGGCTTAGAATTGGCGAGTTTTAGTCATACTCGAGTGCGTCCGGAATTTTGGGCGAAATAGGTGACAGTCACTTGCAAGCGGTATACTGACGGACATTTTGCTGGTCGGCGACGTCCATTTCAGGCAAAAAGCTGGCGGGAAGTGACTGTCACCTAAAATTTTGGACAGACACTAAAAATTTATTTTACTTGACCAGAACTATTGCCGGGTGTATATTATTTCTATCATCCACCCGGATTTCCTGGCTCGCCTTTGACAAAACGTCGAAGATCTCTCGTTCAAGGTTGCATTCTTATTCCTACCCTAGGGTCACCCGATTCATGAGATTTATTTAGTACATTTGTCGTTGTTATTCTATCAAATACCGGTGCTAACCTAATACCTGTCCAGAACATCAACTGGAATTGTTCCCGACGTCGAAAGCCTCACAAACAGACTCAAACTTAAGTATGTTATGCTATGCGTTGAGGCTCGTTTTGAGGACGATTAACTCTTCGTGAGGAGCACCGCAGATGGCATCACCTTTAGCAGAGCGGTTGAGCCTGGCCCGTCATCACCGATTTGTAGGTCGAGTTCACGAGCAAGCTGTCTTTCAGTCAGCCTTGGCCGAGGTCGAACTGCCATTCAATATTCTGTTTGTTTTTGGCCCTGGCGGTGTTGGAAAATCGGCCCTGCTTAACGAATTTCTCTACATCTGCGATCAAACGCAGACACCCAGGGCATTTATCGATGCGCGTGATGTCTCTCCCACCCCGGAGGCGTTTCTTAAGGCTCTCCAATTAGGTATCGGCCTCAGGCCACCAGAGTCCCCGGTCAAATTCCTTAGCGACAGCACCCAACAATTCGTTTTGCTGATCGACACATATGAAGCATTGGCTCCGCTCGATCGATGGCTGCGACAAGATTTTCTGCCGCAGTTGCCCGATCATGTGTTGACCGTGCTGGCGGGTCGACACCCTCCATCCTTGGCCTGGCGTGCTGATCCGGGTTGGCAAACGCTCATCCGAACGCTATCTTTACGCAATTTAAGTCCCGAGGAGAGCCTGATTTATTTAACGAAACAAGAAGTCCCTAGTGAACAACATCAGGTAATCCTCAATTTTACCCACGGCCATCCGCTGGCGCTCTCACTGGTTTCTGATTTATTTGCCCAGCGTCGCGATATTCCATTCCAGCCTGAAACAAATCTCGATATGATCAAGGTGCTGCTGGAACGACTAATTCAAAAAGTACCCGGGCCGGCCCATCGAACTGCGCTGGAAGCCTGTGCCATTGTTCGATTAACCACCGAAGCTTTATTGGCTGAGATGCTGGCGATGCCGGCCCCGGACCCGGCGCTGCCGAAATCAGCCGCCGGACACGGTGTGCACGAGTTATTCGACTGGCTGCGACAGCTATCATTTATGGGGTCGGGCCGCGGCGGCCTTTTCCCCCACGATCTGGTGCGAGAAGCACTCGTGGCCGACCTCCGTTGGCGTAATCCCGATTGGTATGCTGAACTTCATCGCCGCGCTCAG
>JBFGLD010000910.1:0-3428 GCA_041576335.1 Anaerolineae bacterium
GCTGCCACCGCCGTGCTGCTGGCTCCGATCGCCATTAACATCGCCCTCGACCTCGGGGCTGACCCCCGTCCTTTTTTGATGACCGTTGTCATCGCCTCAAATTCCAGCTTTCTGACTCCTATCGCTCATCAATCTAATATTTTGGTTTTTGGGCCGGGAGGCTACAAATTTATGGATTTCACTAAAGTTGGGGCCGGCCTGACCATTATGTATCTAATCTTGGTTGTTTTGATTTTGCCCCTAGTTTGGCCGCTGACCGGATAGGACTATGACCAACTTCATAATTCAAGTCGACAATATTCACAAAAGTTATCTGATGGGCAAAGAGGCCGTGCCTGCCCTGCGCGGCGTTTCAATTGCGGTACGGCAGGGCGAAATGTTGTGCTTGATGGGACCCAGCGGTTCCGGCAAAACTACGTTGCTGAACCTGCTTGGTGGATTAGACACACCGGGTCGTGGCCACATAACCATCGACAATCAAAATGTGGTATCTATGAAAGAGGAGCGCATTGCCCGGCTGCGCCTGGAGAAGCTCGGCTTTATCTTCCAAACCTTCAACCTGCTGGCTAACTTCACGGCCTTTGAAAACGTTGAAGCGCCAATGGTTCTTGCCGGACGTCTTAGCCGTAAGGAGCGCAAGCGCCGTACTCAGCTTTTGTTGGAGCAGGTCGGACTTGGCGACCGGATGGATCACTATCCCAGCGAACTCTCGGGCGGGCAGCAGCAGCGGGTGGCCATCGCCCGGGCCCTGGCCAATGATCCCCCCATTGTTATCGGTGATGAGATCACCGGTGACCTCGACTCACAAACAGGTTTTGAGGTCATGGGCCTGATCCGGCATCTAAACCAGCAGCAAGGGAAAACCGTTGTCTTCGTGACCCACGATCCGCGCATGGCCGAATTTGCAGACCGTACAATTCACCTATTGGATGGCGTAATTAGCCGGGAAGTCGTAAACGACGGACAAGGGCAGGAAACGGGTTAACTCGCAGCAGAGTTGCAAACCTTACTGCCAACGACGGATGACTGACTGCCGATCTACCCTCTAATGAAAAACCACCAAATTGCGGCCAGCACTGAAGAAAGGGCGCAGCCCACGACAAGTACCTGCAGACCACAGGCAATGGGGGCATAGCGCATTTCAAATTGACGTTCGTCGACGGTCAGCACCTGTTAATGCCTCCTGCCAGATATCCATCTTTTCACATTTACACGGCTTGGCTTTGTGCGCCTGACCTGGTTTGTAGCTGTGTGGACAGCTTTGAGCCAGGCCACCGAAAAATGCCGGCGCCGAATGATGGATGTGCCACCAATGTCCTTTGCCACCACGATACCCGCAGTTACTGGCCATGGCCTGCAGGTCAAAGGTCGTGCCCAGGCTTTCTGTTGGGATCGGCTCCGGTATAATGCAGCCGTAGCGCTCGTCAAATATACAGCGGCGCGGTACATTGGCCGGCTTATGCCAAAAGCGACCTAGCCGCCTCAAAAAGCTAAAGATGGTATACATGAAGATCCCCCCCCTTGATTCTTCAGTCGCTTTAAGCGCAGCGCGGCCAACGTGCGGCTATCCGCACCCAGCTGCGCCAAGGCAAACGCAGCCGACACCGTTTCAAAGAGCTGCCAGGCCCGGAGCTGCAGCACATTTCGACTGATAATCCCCCGGGTATCGGCAGGGCTGTGCGGTCGTCACTCCAGACCCGCATTCCGGCCGCAGCATGGCTGCCCCCGCCGCCCGGCAGCCCCATATGGCTGTGCCCGTAGGGGTCGACAATATCGTCGATAATAATGGAGCCGATAGCTACAAATTCAACAGACACCAGACATTACCGACTCCTTAATCGACCACGCGCTGCACGATCACCAGCGTCACGTCATCGTGGGGGCCGAGCCCATCGGAAAATTCGTTGGCCGCATCCAAGAGGGCTTGCAGCACAAGTTCGGGAGACCGGCGGCGATACCGTTCCAATATCGAAGCCATCCCGTCAAAGCCAAATAATTTTCCGGCTTCATTTTGCTGTTCTACCAATCCATCGGTGTGGAATATCAACATATCTCCCGGCGCTAAGGACAGACCTATCTCCTCATATTCAACCTCGTCCATCATCCCCAAGGGCAACCGATTACCAGATGTTTCGATCAAACGTATAGGCCCGCCGTTAGCAGGAACCAGGAAGGGGGCCACCTGACCGCCGCTACTGAGGCAAACTTCGCTTTGATCTGGTGCCAAAAGCGCATACGCAACGGCAATAAATGCACCTTTTGGCACATCATCATGCAGCAAGCGATTCGTTTCAGCCATTACCTTGGCCGGGGAACGATAATCGCTGCCTTTAGAACGCACGACGCTATGGGCGTCGGCCATAAGCATTGCTGCGGGAATGCTTTTGCCTGACACATCGCCCACCACGACTCCCAAGCAGCCATCAGACCGTTCGACAAATTCGTAAAAATCGCCGCCTGTTTCATGAGCCGGAATACATGCCGCTGCAATCTGCCAACCCGGCAGGTTGGGCAGCCGTTTGGGGAAAAACCCTTGCTGAATCTCACTGGCAATACTCAACTCTTGCTCAACCTGTTTGACTTCAAACTCATACAAACGCGCGTTTTCGAGGGCGATGGCAGCTAAATCGGCAAAGGCAATGATAAGTTCACCATCTGCCTGGCGATAAAAATCAGGCTGGGTGTGATCAACCGATAGAAGTCCAATCAACCGATCAGATACTGACAGCGGTACCCCAATCCAGCTTCTAATTGGAGTCATGTTTGAAAATTCAAAGTGCCAGTTCTCAACTTGGCGGGTATCCCCGATTACCAGCGGACGGCGGTTACGAGCAATTTCCTCAAAATGGGGCACATCGTCAAGTGCAAAAGTCATGCCCGCCACTTTGTTCGGGTTCGGGAAGCCACGCGCCGCCACAACGCGAAAGACATCCTGCTCACGCAGAATGATAGCAGAGCGGTGGCAAGTAATTACCCGCTCTAACTGGGCCAAGATTCGCTCCAGTACTTCGCTCAGATCGAGCGTTTCGCTAAGAACTGCCGCGACCTCGCGCAATGTGTCTGCCTGAATTCGAGCCGTTCGCTCGGCTTGATAGGTACGCGCGTTAGTAATGGCAATGGCCATCTGGTCGGCTACAATTCGAATCATATTTAATTCTTCATCGGTGAAATACCGTGGTTCCTTGATAGCATCAAGGCCAATCGAACCAACTACACGATCCTGCACTATGAGGGGCGCAATTAACATAGACCGCACCCCAAGGGTCCGTAAATTGAAGCGACCCCGGCCTAAGCGCGGATCGTTTTGCGCATCAGCGCTGGCAAAGGGGCGTCGATCTTCGAGCATTTTACGAAATGCGGGCGAGTCAACCGAGATTTGCCGGCTGACTGCACCGGTTAGCGGATACTCGGCGACAATACGTCCCAGC
>JBFGLD010000911.1:0-3428 GCA_041576335.1 Anaerolineae bacterium
CGCCCCCACGACCCGCGAGTGTTTGGAATTTCTACGTACCATCTTTGCCGAGTTACCGGTTCGGGCCATGGACCTGGTTGAGGTCAGCCCACCTCTCGACGCTTCGGATATTACTTCACTGGCAGCACTGAAGGTGATGTACGAGGTATTTGGCTTTGTGCAGCGCAAGTTGTGAATCTAATTAACCTCTTGCCACCGGCCAAAACCGGGCCGGTTATAAGCCGTGTTGCTCTACTTTTGTTCCGGTACCGTCCACTGATCAGAGTCTTTGACAATTCGCAAATATAAAAACGTGTCAATCTCTCGAACTCCGTCGACCTTAGCCAATTTATCTGATATGAAACTGAGTAGATCGTCGTTGCTCTGGCAGGCGACTTCAATAAGAATATCGTAAGATCCGGTGCAGATAACGGCGTAATCGACTTCTGGAAATTTGCCGATGGATGCAGCGGCTTCACGCAGCTTTGTGCCGTCGGCTTTGATGGCTATCGTAGCCAAGACTGAAATCCCCAGGGTCAACGGATCAACCAGCGCCGTAATTTTAACCAGGCCGGCATTAATCAACCGGTTGGCTCGCTGCTGCACCGTTGACGGGGCCAAGCCCAATTCGACGGCAATATCGGCGAAGTGTCGCCGGCCATCTTTCTGCAAAATTCGGATAATTGCTAAGTCTATCTTGTCAACTTTGTGTGATTTCACGCCGTTCCTCTCTATTGACAGTTTGATAGAGGGCGAAATAAAATGGGGTGATGCTCTGAAAGCAGGGGGCCGGAGCTGCGATACTCTTATATTTGCCGCTCGTCTCAATTTTACATTTTATTCACTTTGACGTCAATCGAAAAAGGGTGCTTGTTCAAGATGATCTTTGTAACCTTTCTATCTGTCAACGTTGTCGCCGGCGGTTTGCCTAATGTCTTTGACCCGCGCTAGGGTCTCAAATAGGATAAACGTAAGATCTTTATATACACGGGAGAAGGAAATCGGTATGAAAAAACTAAAGAATCTAAAAGTTCGGCGTTGGAAAGCAGAAGATATTCCGGCGATAGTAGCGTGTCATAGAGCGGCATATCCGGATTATCCCGAAGATGGAGGACACTACGAGGAGCGATCATACCAAATGCAATTTGGTGCTTTTCCGGAAGGCCAAATTCTGGCCGAGGTAGAGGGGAAGGTAGTGGGGTATGCCACCTCGCTCATCGTGCAGCTGGAGGATGATTCCCATTGGTACACTTACCCGGAGCTCACGGGAGCAGGAACGTTTAGTACTCATACCCCCAGCGGCGATACGCTGTACGGAGCTGACATCGCCATTCGCCCGGATTATCGTGGGCAAGGAATTACCAAACTGCTTTATAAGCGCCGCAAAAGCCTTGTGAAGCGCTATAATTTGCGGCGGATGGTGGCCTATGGCCGCCTGCCAGGCTATATCGAATATGGGGGAGTCATCACCGCTCAGGAATATGTAGATTTGGTGATTCAAGGCAAGCTCGATGACCCGGCCCTGACTATGCACCTCAAAACGGGGTATCGGGTTAAACGAGTCATGATGGATTTTGTTTGGGATGACGCGAGCCTGAATTACTGCACCTTTTTGGAAATGTCTAATCCTGACTACAAACCGGAGAAAAGAAAGATTGCTGCGGCGCCGCTGCGACGACCCATAAGAAAAATTCGAGTCTGCGCAGCCCAATATCTGATGCGCCCAATCCAATCTTGGGACAAATTTGAGCGAACCGTAGAATTCTTTGTCAACACTGCGGATACTTACCACTGCCACTTTCTCCTATTTCCCGAACTCTTTACTGCGCAGTTGTTTAGTCTGATGCCGGTAGATTGGGAGCCAAATATTGCCATCAAAGAGCTGGCCAGGATGACCGACCGTTATCTTGAAATGTTCACGCGGATGGCCAAAAAACACAGGATCTTTATTATCGGCGGTTCGCATCCCGTTTGCCGGGACAACAAAATATATAATGTAGCTCATTTATTTACGCCCAGTGGCAGCGTTTATACTCAAGATAAATTGCATATTACGCCCAGTGAGCGAAATATTTGGGACGTTCGACCGGGTCGTGACCTTAAAGTATTTGAGACGCCTCTGGCCCGGATCGCAATCCAAGTTTGTTACGATATTGAGTTTCCGGAACTTGCCCGGTTACTCACGCTCGCAGGCGTAGAGGTGATTTTTGTACCTTTTAGCACCGATGAAAAAAAGGCCTATTATCGGGTACGCTATACAGCCCAAGCGCGTGCGGTTGAGAACTCGATTTACACCGTCATCGCCGGAAATGTCGGCAATCTGCCGACGAGAACATACTTATTGAACTATGGGCAGGCGGCCGTTTTTACCCCGAGCGATTTTGAATTTCCCACTCAAGCTATTGCCGGTGAGGCTGAACCCAATGCGGAGACGGTTGTGATTACCGATCTCGACCTGACCAGTTTGGTCCAGCATCGAGAACTTGGCGATACCCGTCCGCTGTTTGATCGTCGGTCCGACTTATATGAGCTCAGGGCCAAAGTGCCCATCAAAATCGTGCGGGTTGATTGAACTTTTGGAATATTTCAACAGTGGCTGAAGGGGTGTATTGGTGAATTGACCAAAATCCCCGTTTTGGTTATACTTATGGCTTACCCGAGATAATAAGTCGTCTAATTTCCGTGCTCAATGGCGAGTTGGGATGATCGTTGTATGGCAGTGGCCCTTGATGCCATGCACGCCGTATTAAGGGCCGACTATCTTGGCGACGCTCCTGCCTGATCCTAGTTGAGAGGCCGATTTTTGGATGCTTTTCAGTTTTCTTAATTCAAAAGCAATCGAAAAATTGCCTCTTTTTTTATCCGAATAAAAAATGCCTATCTGATGGCGATCAACGGATTTTTGTAAGCGGGTATGCCTCTTGGCCCCCAAAGATGTGAAAGGAACCCAATTACATGTCTGATAATGACGTCGAAATGCAGAATGTCACGAAACGCTTCGGCGATTTTGTAGCTGTCGACAATATTTCTGTCGAAATTCGTGATGGCGAGTTTTTTTCACTGCTTGGTCCCAGCGGATGTGGCAAGACCACCTGCCTGCGCATGATCGCCGGTTTCGAGTTACCTTCCGAGGGGGAGATTAAGATTCGCGGCAGGTTGATGGGGGATACGCCACCTCATAAACGCCCGGTCAATACGGTCTTTCAAAACTATGCGTTGTTTCCCCATATGACCGTTTACGAAAATGTCGCCTTTGGCCTCGAAATGAAAAAAGTAACTCGTTCGGAAATAAGACCCCGGGTGCTGCAGGCGCTGGAGATGGTTCGTCTTCCTCAATTGGTCGACCGTAAACCACGGCAGCTTTCCGGGGGGCAACAACAGCGGATAGCCCTGGCTCGAGCTCTGGTCAACCGGCCGGAAGTGCTGCTCCTCGACGAGCCGTTGAGTGC
>JBFGLD010000912.1:0-3420 GCA_041576335.1 Anaerolineae bacterium
GAACTCAGCACTCCACGATGCAAGGCATCGTTCTTTCAGCAGGGAAAACAGGGAGGGGTTGAGGGTAACTACCCCTTCGCGGAGCATCCAGCTTTGCTGGGCCAGCTCCCTGGCCTACGGCGTTTTCCTTAGCAGGTTATCTAGGAAACGAGTAACCAAAGGAGTACAAAATGGACCTTAATTTAGCAGGACGCACCGCAGTCATTACCGGCGGCAGTATGGGCATCGGCAAAGCTATTGCCACAGGATTGGCGGCCGAGGGGGTCAATTTAGTGCTGATTGCCCGCAACCAGGAAACCCTCGACAAAGTCGCAGCCGAGTTTCGGGCTGAGCACGCTGTTGAAATTTTGGCTCGATCTACCGACATCACCGACAGTGAGTCGGTCAACGCAGCGGCCGCCGCGGCGGTTAATAAATTTGGACCGATAAACATTTTGGTCAACAACGCCGGGCATCGCATGCGGCGCTTTGATCGCCAAATCTTGTGGGATGACACCGATTGGCAGGCGGATATTGAGGCCAAAACGGTGGGTATGCTGCGGGTGATCCGCGCCTTTTTGCCGCATATGGCTACCGACGGCAGCGGGCGGATCATCAACGTCAGTGGCGTCGCCGGCACCATCGTTTGGGAAACGGCCATGACCCACGGTCTGAACAATGCGGCCATGAATCACATCACCGGCTATCTGGCCCGCGATTTAGCCGGCGACCACATAACGGTCAATGCCGTCGTGCCGGGCCTGGTTGCGACGGAATGGCGTCAGGGCTGGGCCGGTATGATGGCCGAAAAGCAGGGCGAGAGTAAAGAGGCGTTTTTGGCCGATTACTGCCGACAAAAAGGCATTTTGGCCGGACGTTGGGGGTCGCCGGCAGAGATTGCCGATACGGTTGTATTTTTGGCGTCGGATCGAGCCCAATACATCAACGGGGCTAAAATTGCGGTTGATGGGGGCATGGACGTCAATGCGCGTTAAGGCGCTGGTGCAACGATGATGGCAAAAAAGCGAACGCTCATTCGCGGTGGCGTAGTGATCACCGTAGATAAAAAAATCGGCGACTTCGACAAGGCCGACGTTCTGGTCGAGGACGACCAAATTGCAGCGGTCGGCCCAAATCTACCGGTAGAGGATGCTGAACTGATCGATGCGGCCGGCAGGATCGTTTTGCCGGGCCTGATCGACACCCATCGCCACACCTGGCAGAGCGTTTTGCGGGGCATTGCCTCCGACTGGACGCTCGGCCAATATTTTGAGCGGATCCGGGCCGGCATCCCGGCGGCGTATAGGCCGGAAGATGTCTATGCCGCCAACCTTCTGGGAGCGCTTGAAGCGCTCGACAGCGGTATTACCACGATGCTCGACTGGTCGCACATTATGAACAGTCCGGCGCACGCCGATGAGGCCGTTCGGGCCCTGCGAGAGTCGGGCATGCGGGCCATTTTTGCCCACGGGACCCCCAGTGACCCCCCGGCGGAGTGGTATTTTGAGAGCAGCCGCCGGCACCCTGAGGATATCAACCGTATCCGCCGCGACCAGTTCGCGTCAAATGAGGGGCTGGTCAGCCTAATGATGGCTATCCGCGGACCAGATTTTTCGACTATGGAGACCACCATCAGCGATTTGCGATTGGCCCGCGAACTTGATTTGCGAGTGACGATGCACATTGGCGGCGGGCTGCGCGGCGGACAGATGCGCTCGATCGAGCGCATGCACCAGGCCGGCGTTTTGGGATCGGATATGACCTACGTTCACTGCAACTGCTGTGCCGACCACGAACTGCGGCTGATAGCCGAGTCGGGCGGCACGGCCTCGGTCTCAGCCAGGGTAGAAATGCAGATGGGGCATGGCATGCCGGCTACGGGACGGCTGGTGGCGGCCGGCGTCAGGCCCAGCTTGAGCGTCGATGTCGTCACCGCGGTCGGGGGTAATCTATTCGATGAGATGCGCACGGCCCTGCAGATGGAGCGGGCTTTACAGAACCAGGCGGCGCTTCAGCGCAACGAACAGGCTCAGCAGCTGGAACTTGGCGCCAGAGATGTTCTTGAATTTGCTACGATTGAAGGTGCGCGGGCCTGCGGTATCGAAGATCGGGTCGGTTCGATCACACCGGGCAAGCAGGCCGATTTGCTTTTGTTGAAATGTGACACGCTTAACCTGACTCCGCTCAATAATCCGTGCGGATCGGTGGTCTTGGCCGCAGGCCCCGGCAACGTCGACACCATCTTTGTAGCCGGAAAAATCGTCAAACAACATGGCAAGTTAATTTATGGCGACATCGAACGTATTTACCGGATAGCTAACCAAACGCGCAACCACCTGTTTGCCGTCGCCGGCATTCCTGAGGGCGCAACACCCATCGGATTTGCGGGGGGTTGACCAGCTGATGTTTCGGATCTGAACGGTTTTGCCGAGAGAACTCTCGTTCAAAAGGAGGTGATCGCCGCGGACTGAAATTTACTTGGCCCTTAAACAATGCCCATCCAACAATTATGAAGGTTTAACCACGTAACATTATTCGGAGGAGAATATAATGAGAACGAAGAAGATCTGGTTCGCTATCATTAGCTTGTTGGTGATGATCTTGCTGCTGGGGGCATGCACCTCGGCCGCCCCCCAGCCGACCGCACCACCAGCTGAAGAACCTGCGATGGAGGAGACAGCTGCCGAAGAAGAGCCTGTCGCCGAAGAGGCAGCCGCTGAAGAGGCAATGGCGGAGGCTGAACCATCCGGTGAACCGATTCGTATTGGCAGTTCGCTGGCATTGACCGGCTTTTTGGCGCCGACCGCGGCTATCCACAAAATTGTTGGGGATATTTTTGTCGATAAACTTAATGCCGAAGGTGGGCTGCTTGGCCGGCCCGTTGAATGGGTGGTCTTTGATGATGAGTCCGCGCCTGAGAACGCAGCCGCCATATACGAGCGGTTAATCACCGAAGAAGAAGTCGATCTGCTGATGGGCCCCTATGGCACCGGGGCTATCACTGCCGGCATGAATGTGGCCGAGCGGTACGGTTATGTATTTCCTCACCACACGGCCAGCCTGACTTACGCCTATACGTATGATAAGCACTTCCCCTTATGGTATACCGGGCTCCATCCCAATATTACTACCAACAATCTGCTCCTTGACGCCCTGGAAACAAGCGATAACCCGCCCCAGACAATTGGCTTTGTGATCAATCAGTTCCCCGGCTCCAAGTTTATGGCCTATGGCCAAGAGGGGAGCGATGAGGGCGGCGCGGTTAAGGTTGCCGAAGAACGAGGCTATGAAGTGGTCCTGGATGTTGACTTTCCGACCAATATCAATGATTGGGGTCCTATTGCCGCTCAAGTTCGTGACGCCGATCCGGACTACATCTATCTGGGCGGCCTGGGGCTTAATGCAAACGGTCTGCTCGAAGCGCTGCAAGCCATAAACTAC
>JBFGLD010000913.1:0-3417 GCA_041576335.1 Anaerolineae bacterium
AAAACGGCCTGGCTGGCCGGCTGGATCTGGAGATTTTGCGATTAAGATTGCAAATGACTGAGCTGACAAAATGATGAGGACCGCAATTAACTACAGATTTGAAAATATAGACTCATTTGCGACCCCCGACATTTGTGATAAAATCCCCAATTGGTGCCGGTTTGCGTTGGGTCGATTCCTGCGTAGGGCCAATAGTAACCGCCACCCTAACCCTGACAATTTAGGAGTAGCCACATGCCCAAGGCAAAGAAGAAACTACGGGTCGCCCTAGCCGCTTGGGAAATAGGCCGGGCCGGAAGTGGGCTGGGCGCCAAAATCGGCGGTCTGGGGGTCATCGTCGAAGAGTTACCCCCCGAACTGGTCAAAGCGGCAGCCAAGTTGGGCATCGAACTGGAAGTTGAAACCCTATCGCCCTGTTTCGCCCATTATGACAAAAGTCTGCTCACCAAGCTCGATTTGCGCCTCCCGGTTACCCTGGCCGGCCAAACCTTTGATTTTGAAGTTTATGAACACATTTTCCCGGATGGTCAAAAAGTTATTTATTTTTGGGACGAGTGGCAGTTGCATTGGACCCGGGCCAACGCGATTTACCCCGATGATCCGCAATTGGGACTTAGGCTCTATGCGGCGGTAAGTCAAGCTATGGCCGGCTATATTAAGCAAGGGAAGTTCGATACGGTCCATCTGCACGATTATCACGTTGGCCTGGTGCCGTTTTATTTGGGCGACGATTTCTTGGCGAAAGTTCCTATCCATTTTACCATCCACAATGCCACATATCAGGGCGTTACCCCCCTCATCGACGGCGGCTTCAACTCTCTGGACCGGATTAATTTGCCAGGTAGCCAATTGTTCCACAAATATTTCGACTTTTTCGACAACCTTAACCTCATTAAAGGCTGTATGCTAAAAGTCCATGAAACCGGCGGAAAAATTACGACCGTAAGTGGTGATATTGCCGGAACGTGGGGTTATGCGGCGGAATTGAAAGAGAGTAAGTCTACCATTTTGGCTAAAGCCTATGCTCAAAAAGGTAGCCCTCCCGGCGAAGTGTTTGCTCCCAATCGCCATTTGGATTTGTTCGAAAAGCTGCCCATTGCGGGTATCACCAACGGTATGAGCGACCGCAACCGGGCCGAAAATTTACCTGAACTCAAAGCGGAGGTGCTTCGCCAACTGCAGGACAAGCGCGGTTCACACGACCCTATTTTTAAACATCCAACGGTGCAGGCTGAGATGTTGGACCATGATCACAATTTTGACGTAAATCGTCTAAATATTAAGGCAGAATTAAAGCGCCTGCTCCATTTGGAAACATTTGGCTCCGAACCTGTCGGGCAGCCAACGTTGATCACAGCCGTTGGTCGCCTGGTTGAACAGAAAAATTTGGGCCTGGTGGCAGATATTATCGAACGCACTTTATTTTATGACGACCGGGCAAAATTCATCATATTGGCTTCAGCACCTGAGGGAGACGCAGGCGGCAAAGCCAGCGAGGTCCGCTTTTTCCAGTTAGCCTCCCTCTATCCGGAACGGGTTTATTTTAATAATACCTTTAATTTACCACTTTCCAAGCTGATTTTTGCCGGCGGCGATTTCACCTTGATTCCGTCTCGGTTTGAACCGTGCGGATTGGTTGACTACGAAGCCTCGCTGGTGGGCAATGTCGTTATCGGCCGAGCCACCGGCGGCTTAACCAAGGTGCGTCATTGCGCCTATCTGTATGAATGGCTCGACATAAGTGACCAAGCTGGAGAGGCCAACGCCTTTTTTTTCCAAATCAGGTCAGCGCTCGACACCTACCGTCACAATCCTGTTCGCCACGGGGAAATCATGCGCACGGCAATGGGCATCGACGCTTCGTGGGACCGTTCGGCGACCCAGTATGTGCAAATGTATCGTTATGGACATCTCACCAAGAAATGGCTTACCGAGCGCAAAAAATTGATCGACAAGTTTGTCAAAGCACTTAAAGACGACCAAGCTATGTTTGCCGAGTTCTTTATTCCCGGTCAGCAGGAATATTTTGACAGCTTTGATTGGAAATTAAAAGAGGATTTATTGTAAGGCTTTAGCCTGAAAAGTCTGGAATAAACGTCCCTCGGCGGATCTGTCCCTGATTTTAGGTAAATGGAAACATGCGAACGACAAGCCCCACCCGGCATCTGAGCGGAACCCCGTAATTCGATATCTTTGACTTTCCGGGTTTCCTAGTTTATAATTTTGACGGCAAGTAACGTTAGATACCGGTTGGCAATAAAAACACGCTGGTTCTCTGCCTGGTCGCGACTGCTACACTGCTTTTGATTTGCCCGGCGGCAACGCCAAGCACATAGCAGTGTGTGATTATGGACGAAATAAATGAGCCCCACCAACTCAGTCACTGCTACATTCTGCAAATTACGATAGCCTCCCCAAGTGATTGCTGATCCAGACGATGAGAAATGTGACTGAATCTCAAGGCCGTGCCCGCAATCCATCCGGACCAAGCGTTGTTTTAATGGGGGGCGGGACCGGTTTAAGCGTACTGTTGCGCGGGCTAAAACATCACACCCGAAAAATTACGGCTATTGTTACCGTCGCCGATGACGGTGGCTCTTCCGGTAAACTCCGACGCGAGCTCGGTATTTTGCCCCCAGGCGACTTTCGCAACTGCATAGCCGCCCTAGCGGATGATGAAGAGTTGGTGACGCAATTATTTCAATATCGCTTTCGCAGTGGTCAAGGGTTAGAAGGTCACAGCTTCGGCAACCTGTTCATTACCGTTATGGCCGAAATTACCGGATCTTTTGAGCGAGCAATTTACGAAAGTGCGCGTGTTTTGAACATCCAAGGCACAATCTTGCCTAGCACCCTGGAAGATGTTAAACTTGTGGCTGAGTTAGACGAAGGTCCAAAAACGCGCAAAGTACAAGGGGAAAGTGCAATTCCCAAAGCCAAGCTGCCGATTGAGCGGGTCTATCTCCAGCCAGACAGTCCGCCTGCATTCCCACCGGCTATCCAAGCTATCCTAAATGCCGATTTAATCGTCGCCGGCCCAGGCAGCCTATATACCAGTATTATACCCAATTTGTTAGTTACCGAAATTGCGACCGCGATCCGTGCCAGTCATGCTAAAAAAATATATATATGCAACGTCGCTACCCAACCCGGCGAAACCGATCACTACTCGTTGGATGCCCATATTCGAGCCATCGAGCTTCATACGAGCACGCTAGACCACTATTCACTACACGGAGAAACCACTCGAGGCTATCTTTTCAATTACGTCTTGGCAAATAACAATCTATCTTCACCAATTCCCGAGGCAATGAGTCATCTGCAGCCCGTCCTGCCCACCCCTGAAACCGATAAAGGGTATGAAGTTATCGAGGCTGATGTCGTTGACGAAAAATATCCATGGCGACATGACGACAA
>JBFGLD010000914.1:0-3415 GCA_041576335.1 Anaerolineae bacterium
CCAACCCACCCAATCGACCAAAATCGGGATCAGCCGGATGGAGGCCAGCGTTAACAAAAAGCCCAGGCTGGTTTGCATAGTCAAGGCGGTGCCCATATATTCGCGCACAGACAACTCGCTTACCGCGGTGCTAAATTGGGCCGAATCGGCTACAATGGCAAAGCCCCAGACCAGAGCGACCCCGCTGACCAACCAGGGATTGCCGCCAAAAAAGAAGCCGATCAGAACGGCAGAGATGCCGCTGACAACCATACTCAGAATCGTCGTCCGGCTGCGGCCCCAGGTATCGGCCAAACGACCGGCCAACAGGCTGCCCAGGCCGCCAATGCCGATGACGGCAAAAGCCGCTATCGCAGCCACCACCTCCAGAGCCAGGCCGCCAAACCACCTTGCAGTCTCAGCCGAGCGATAGGACTCCAATAAAAAGAGGGGGATCCAGGTCCACATCGCATAAAGCTCCCACATATGCCCCAGGTACCCGAAGTTGGCCAGGCGCACCCCGCGATCCCGCAGCGCCTCGAGCACGTAGCGCCAGCGAAAGGGAGCCGGTGCGGCCCGATAAGGTCCGAGAGCCCCAAAGCGCCAAACCATCAAGCCGGCCAGCAAGGCCAATCCTGAAGCCACGTACAAAACAGGACGCCAGTCGTGAACGCCGCCAAAGGCTCGGATAAGGTGGGGTGAGGCCGAACCCAGGGTCAGCGCCCCAACCAGCAGTCCCAAGCCCAAGCCGCGATCTTCTTTCATCCAGGTTGCCATAATCTTCATCCCCACGGGATAGACCGCGGCCAAAGCAAAGCCGGTAATAAAACGCAAAATAAGTGCGGAGGTCAAGTCATTGGCCAGTAGAGCGATCAAGCCATTTGCCCCTGCGCCTAAAACGGCTCCTACTGCAAAGACAAGGCGAGGCCGCCACACGTCGGCCACATTATACAGGGCACCCGAAAAAGCACCCACCACAAATCCAATTTGAACGGACATGGTCAGCCAGGCGGCACCCCCCGAACTGAGCCCCCAGGCGTCGGTCAAGGCCGGTGTTACGGCCGAGGCTGAAAACCATAGACTCATCGCCAGAAATTCGGCCAAAGCCAAGATAGATATGATCCGCCATTTTTTGCTCATGCTTTTCACCTCACTGTGAGTCGTCGAAATTGGCTCAGAGTGACTGACTGGAGGGCACGTCCAGAATTGTGGGCAATAAAGGTGACTGTCACTTAGAATTTTGGACAGACCCTTGACTGGAAATGTTCTCTCAATGACGCAGGCTGGCACTGCATCTTACAAAATCCATATTGGACTCCGGCGATTCGAAGAGCGGCACGTGGGCGTGCCTCGCTCCTCAAGATGTAGTGGTGTTGTATAATTCGCCACTGCCCGGATCCATATTAGCCAGTCGGCCTCGGGATTTCTGTGAGGCGACCTACCAACTAAATCGTTTGATGATTTGCTCGTTGAACCTGGGGGACTCTGAAACAAAAGGTGCTTCCCTGGCCCAAGCCGGCACTGTAGGCAGTCAATTCGCCGCCCATGGCCCAAGCCAGGTGCCGCGAGATGGTTAACCCAATGCCGCTCCCGCCACTTTGACGCGCCCGCGAAGGATCAACCCGGTAGAAGCGCTCAAAAACGTAGGGCAGCGCTTCGCCGGGAATACCGATGCCGGTATCCTGAACAATAATCTCGGCCATGCGCGGGCCGGTAGTCACCTGAAGCCGGATCGAACCACCTTCAGGCGTGTACCGGATAGCATTCCCCAGCAGGTTGAGTGCAACCTGGGCGGTTCGATCGGGGTCGGCGTACACAACAAGCTGCTTTGGCGTGTCGGTCGTGATTTCTATAGTTTGGGCAACGGCCTGAGGCTGCAGTTGGCCCACGATCCGTTCCACAAGCGGAATGAGATCAAATTCGCTTAGATGGAGCGGAATTTGTCCGGCTTCTACTTTTGATAGGGCCTGCAAATCGTCGACCAGGCGTCGCAGCCGGCGCACCTCCTGGAACATTTGGGCAATGGTTTCGTCATTTTTGGGGAATAGGCCGTCCATCATGCCTTCCAGGTAACCCTCGATGCCGGTCAGCGGCGTGCGGAGCTCGTGAGACACGTTGCCGATTAGGGCCACTCGCTGCTGCTCGATCTGTTCGAGCGCTTCGGCCATCTGATTAAAATGGATGGCCACGGAAGCCAGTTCGAGGCTGCCCGGTACGTTGATGCGTTCGTTATAGCGTCCGTTGGCGATGCGTTGGCTGCTGGTGACAAGCTGCTGCAGTGGCCGCAAAATTTCACGGGCCAAAAAAAGGCTGGTTAGCAAACCGGTTAGAATGGCACTCAGGGCCGCGATCATTAGAGAACGAGACACCGCATCACGGTAAAAGGTTTGCAGCAGGTCTGACATAGTTTGCTCAATGGAATCGGAGGTGTCGGCCTGGGTTAAAGCAGCCAGGTGAGGATGGACCTGGTCGGGGATGGCGCGCAGCATAATCACTTCACTAACCAGGGAGAGAGTCATCACGCCGACGATCACCACGAGCATATGCCCGCCGATAATCTTCCAACGCAATCGACGAAGGGGAAGAAAAACCTTCTTCTTCCACTGGACCGATGTGACTCTGCGAAGTTCCATCACTTACCGCTGCTTTAATACTGCCTATGCCGTATTCGTTATGTTTTCGGGGCTTCGTCGACAAATTTGTAGCCGACGCCCCGGACTGTTTGAATGAGAGTCTGGCCGGTGGCCTGCTCTAATTTACGACGCACCTGCCCTACATAGACATCAACGACGCGGTCGGTGCCGTAAAAATCTATGCCCCAAACGCGGTCGATCAACTGCTCGCGGGTTAAGACCCGGCCGGCCTGCCGTGCTAACTCGAGCAGTACCCCAAATTCAGTCGTGGTTAATTCAAGCTGTTCGTCACCAACCCATACTTCGTGGCGGTCGGGGTCAATTCGAACGTGCTGGAAACGGAAGGCATTGTCGGCAGCTAGGGAGCGGTGGCCGCGCCGCCTCCGCAAAATGGCCTGAACCCGAGCCACAAGTTCGCGAGGACTGAACGGCTTGGTCAGATAATCGTCGGCTCCGATCCGCAATCCGGCAACTCGGTCGGCCTCTTCGGTCCGCGCGGTCAACATTAAGATGAAGACATCCGACTCCTGGCGCAAGCGCGTGGTTACCTCCATCCCGTCCATTCCGGGGAGCATCAGATCCAAAATGATCAGCACCGGCTGGTGTTGGCGAGCCAGAACCAGCGCATCTAAACCATTGTCGGTGCAGATGACTCGAAAATTATCCTGCTCCAAATAAGCTCGCGCAATGTTGCGAATACTTGCCTCATCTTCGACAACTAAGATGGTTTCAGCCATAAGGTATCCTCTCCCGGTACCCTTCGACCGCACATTTCCTCAGCCGATAGTGTAACACAGCCTATC
>JBFGLD010000915.1:0-3414 GCA_041576335.1 Anaerolineae bacterium
CCGATCTTGTGTACTTACCGACTAACGGTGCGGTGGAGAAGCCGTCGTGCCCTATTAGTACGGGGTCTATTCGACGTCCTCTAGTAACCACACCTCCAACGTTTCCAGGTTAATACCTATTTCCTTAGCCAGCGCCCGAAACTCGTCACCATCAAGCCTAGCCTCGTACGCCTTTGCTGTGCTCGCATCCTCGAACTGGTGATAAACATAGACCATATTCGGGTCATCAAGGGCGCGATGAACACTGTCAGCTATGACGCCCCCTTGCTGACGAATTGCTGTTCCTACTTCATCGTATGCCTTCTTCCACTGGGCAAAATCATTAACTTTATGCCTGGCAACCATACTAACTGTCATCGGTATACCTCCTTGTGATTTGTTTCTCATATATGCACATTTCATTTGACGAAGTCACGCCCGCCATTCGAGAACAGCGGTCGGATAACAAAGGTCAGTATAACACCATCAAACCTGAGCGATAGTTTGGGTTTCGTGAAGGGCTTCACACAAATAAGAGAGAGGAGAGTTCGATAAAAACGCCGGATTAGGTCTTCCTCTTAGTTTATAATGGACAAAGGTAGACAGATTGGGTAAAACAGACATTGATGCTCAGTCATTGATCTGCCTACCCAATCGATACCTGGCCTGGGTTTGGAGGACCATAGGTCTTCTGCGCTGAGAGCGCCAATTTGGGACAGTCCCCCAGGTCTGCCAGAGCCACTGTCCAAAGCGTGCTGCGCGCCAAGCGCCCTAAGAGGAACACAGTCAGCTGGTCCATCATCGATTGGTCTCCAGTCACCTCCATCAGGAGGGCATGATGTCTATCTATATTGGGATCGACTGCAGTGAACAAAAGCATGATGTTGTTTTTCTGAACGAAGCAGGGGTCATCATTGGCCAGTTAGAGATGTCTCACACTCCGGCCGGGTTGCTGAACCTGGAAAAGACCCGGCGCTACCTAGGGATCTGTCGGGAAGAATGTTTGGTGGCTTTGGAAACGGCCCATACCTTAGTCATTGATTTTCTATGGGCCCAGGCCTATCCTCAGATCTATGTCATTCCGCCCAGCGTGATCAAAAGCTGTCGAGGCCGGTACGGCCAGAGCGAGGCCCGAGATGACCGTAAGGATGGCCGACTGATTGCCGATGTGTTGCGCACTGATCGGGCCCGATTGCAGCCCTGGCTGCCCGACAGCTTACTGACCCAGCAAATGCGGGCCAAGGTCAGTTTCATCAATCATTTGACCCGCCAGAGTGTGCGCTGGTCCAACCGGCTACGAGCCATCTTGCTGCGCTACTATCCGCTGGCCCTCGATATCTTTACTAGCTTGAAGCATCAAATCACCTTGCATTTTATCCTGACCTATCCCACCCCACAGGCGGCCACCGCGCTAACATTTAAAGAGTTCAAGCATTTTGCCTTTGAGCACGGCTACCGTAGCCACGCTAAAAAGTTGCCCCAGCGTTTTGCTCGCTTACAGCAACCTTATCCCGCAGCCAGCCTGGACACGGTCCAGGTTTACCAAGCTGAGGTCGTTGTCTTAGCCCGCTTCTTATTGCAATTGCTGCAGAGCAAGAAGCAGGCTCTGGGCGAGTTGCAGACCCTCTTTGATCAGCACCCAGACCGGGACATCTTCGCCTCCTTGCCCGGCGCTGGCCCTTTTCTGGCCCCAGCCCTACTGAGTAAGTTTGGCGATGACCGTGATCGCTTTGCCACCGCCGCCAGTCTCCAGGCTTTAGCCGGCACCTGTCCAGTCACCGACAAAAGTGGCAAACGTAAGCGGATCAAATTCCGCCGGGCCTGCGACCGCGAGTTTCGTTGGCTGGTTCAACAATGGGCCGTCAGTTCGCTCAAGCAATCCATCTGGGCCAATGGCTACTGGCAACAGGTCCGCCTCCGTTGTGGCTCAGACAACCATGCCTACCGCTGTTTGGGCAACCGCTGGTTAGCCATTGCTTGGAAGTTATGGCAAACTGGTCAAACCTATGATGAAACCTACCATTTACAGCAACGCGTCTTACGCAGTAAACCGCGTTCCTAATCAACCTTTCAGTTGTTAATATTAGCCGGTGACTGGAACTGCACGCATGACTGAGCCATCATCCAACAGGTTGTTATGTCAATGGACCGCACCGGACGTGGTACCTTACTACTCTGCGTCTATTTGCTAAATTGGGTATTGACAAAGCGTGTCCGAAATGTGGGACATTTGGTGCGGCACGGTCCAATACGCAAAAGGCAGGCCGAGTTGAACCATTTGTTAAAGGATCTTGGCACCTCGGCCCGTTCATCAGGCTCAATGCCTTCAATCAATCATCGTATTGGTCGTGGCGACGAAGCCAGGCCATACTATAAGGCAAGGTATCTTCATCGCGTCCTTTAGGCACTAGATCCATATAGTGATAAGCGCCATTTAACAGGTCTAGCCCACGCGCATAACACGAATACGTGTGGAACACGTCTCCTTGTTCGTCCTTATAAAATACACTGATCCCAGGCGCCTCCTCGCTAGGGAAGTGGCTGAGGCTGAAATTGTAAAACATCTCCCCCTTTTCCATCTCGTCAGGCGTGAACGAAACGTGATAGTCACGATTGAAGTCGCTTCCGAATGACGATACCCACTTGAAACTCCAACCCATGCGCTTTTTATAAGCTTCCAACTGATCCAGTGGTGCCCTGGAGACGGCAACCAGGTTGATGTCTCGATGGTTGAGATGAATAACAATCCCGTTGAAATTGTCGGCCCAAAAAGAACAGCTAGGACAGCCCTCCTCCCAGTCCGGCCCGTACATGAAGTGATAAATAATCAACTGGCTTCGGCCTTCGAACAAATCCGATAGGGTTTCCTTACCATGCGGACCGTCGAACAGATATTCCTTCTCAACTTTTACCCAGGGGAGCTCCCGCCGCTCTTGACTCAATCGGTCGCGTAGTCGAGTAAATTCCTTCTCCTTAGCCAAATATTCTTTGCGGGCAGCGAGCCACTCTTCTCTCGAAACTACTTTATGGTTTTGCATGTGAATCTCCTTTTTATTCGCGGCTGCTCGGAAGGTGTCGCGCTGTATGTCTTGACAGCCTTGCCCCCTAACGAACAATGATTTGTAGAAAAACTTCAGATTAGAACCTACATTCGAGGATCATTCCCCTACCCTAGATTATATGTAACGTGGCTATTTTGGGTAGCAACGTGTTCCTTAGTAATAATGGGTTCCAGCAAGGTCCATCGCAAAAAATACTAGAAATCGCAGCTGAATTGGTCCTCAGTACGCGCACCGTCGATATGCAGGTGGGCAATATCCTCAACCGGCTAGATTGTCGCACTCGCGCCGAGGCCGTGCGCAAGGCGGGGGAGCGGGGTCTCTTGGATTAAGGTCGATTGAGGAGCAGCTGCCAATCAGCTGATGGCGCAGCAGC
>JBFGLD010000916.1:0-3411 GCA_041576335.1 Anaerolineae bacterium
ACGGCCGCAAAGCCGCCGCTCTCCCGGTAAACATTGCGTTGGAGTAAAATGTATTGGCCATTCAGGAGATTGTTACGACGGCCAAGACCGGCAAATAACCCGGCAAAAGCAACCATAAGTGGCAGCCGGTCGACCCAATTTTTGCATTCTTGTTTCAAAAACAGGCTGAGGCCGTCGAGTTGCTGCTGTACGGCATAGGCGACGGCTCGACCGGGCCCCTCAGTCGTGTGAGTCGTATCGGCGTCGGTGAAGAGCAGCCATTCTCCCCGAGCTGCCAGAGCGCCCCGGTGACAGGCATGAGGTTTGCCCAGCCAGCCAGAGGGCAGACTCTCCAGGCGGATGACCACGGCCCCCAAAGCTGCGGCAATAACACCTGTTTGGTCCGATGAGTCGTCATCAATGACAATCACTTCATAAGGGCCGGGGTATTGAAGCTGTTGCAGCGACGGCAGCAAGCGGCGCAAATTTACGGCTTCATTTCGGGCCGGTACGATAATCGAGAGCTGCGGTAGTGGTCCATTGTGGCACAGCTGCGGCAAGCGCGGCATCGCCCGGTAAGCCTGTTCGGCCCGCAGGGCCAAGGGTAGGGCTAGAAACGTTAGCGCAGCCAGGCGCTGCCAGCTAATAAACACGGGCTTGCCTCCGTCGAGAGACGCGCATATTTAGGCCGGGCTGCGGTTCCAGAGTAGCTCCCATATGTGGCCGGATGTGATGTCCGTTAACCAACTGAAATTCAAATCGCTGCAAAAGCCGTGCCAGCACAACTTTAGCCTCGATCTGGGCATACGTCGCCCCGATGCAGTTGCGGGGTCCCCCGCCAAACGGAACATAGGCAAACGGCTGCACTCCGGACCGCTGCTCTCTGGCAAAACGAGCCGGGCAAAAACGCTCCGGCTGCGACCACTGCGCCCCATCGCGGTGGGCGAGATAAATGGAATACATAACCCGCGTTCCGGCCGGTACTTCAAAGCCCTGGATCTCTACATCGCTGGCCGTAATCCGGTTGCCCACGTGGATGGGCGGATAAAGCCGGAGTGCCTCTTTGATGACCTGATTGGTATGGTGAAGGCGACTCAATTGCTGCACGGTTGGCGGCTGGTCAGCGCCGGCCAAAACCGTGTCCACCTCCGCCTGCACTTGCGCCATCACGGCGGGATGACGGCCTAGCAGATATAATACCCAGGCCAGAAGCGCTGTACTCGTGTCGTGCCCGGCAATCAGCATGGTTAAGAGTTGGTCACGGATCAGGCCATCGGCCATGCCCGGCACCAAAATCAGCCGGCTGAGTAGGTCATTGGCGGCCACATTCTGGTGATTATTCAATTCGGCCCGGCGCTGCCTGATGGCGTGATAGAGATAATCATCCATGTCCCGGATGGCTCGCCGATACTTGAAGCGGGGCACGTCCGGCCACACAATCCAGAGGCCGGGTGAAATGAATTCGAGTAAACGCATGATTGGCTGCCACATACGGTTGAGGTCGGGCTCAAACTCGAGGTTGAATAGGGTACCTATCAGGATCAGCAGCGCCACACGCCGCATCTCCACCAACATATCACGCCGTTCGCCGTCCACCCAGGGCGAAGTAACGGTGTCCGTATAGCGCCACATGGATTCAATATGGGGCACGACGTGGCGTCGCTGCAGCAGCGGGTCCATATGACCACGCAGCGCCTCGTGTTTGGCCCCGTCGACAACCAGTACTCCGTGCCGGAGCAAATGCGTGACCGGGTCCGACTCACTGCGCCACAAAAATTTATGGCGGTCAGTAACCAATACCTGTCTATTTGCCTCCGGTCCGACAAGAACGGCCGGCTGAAACCGCGGTAGGGTAATCTGAAACGCATTGCCGACGTGCTGATGCATGACTTCAAGCGCGGTCAGCAGCGATCGATCTCGGATTAGCCCTCTCAAAACCTTTAGACCAATTTTGCCATCAGCCAGGGGTAGCGGCCGTGATAAGTCCGTCATTCAAATATCCTATGAAGGCATGCATATTCGGAACAAAGTTATTCAATTCTACACTTGATTGGAAAAATTCGCTAGACACCTGAGGGCGCCGGGAAAGAAAATATCGGGCCAAGCGGAAGGAAGAATGAAGTGTAACCACTGCGGCCTGTGGTCGCTCGCCAAGCGCTCATGACAAATCCCCCAACTTAGCAAATTTTATGTTTTAAAGTAAGATTAATCTTTGTGATCATCAATAACCTTTTGTGAAAGGAAATAACACGTACTCGTCTCTACGACGAACATGAGACGGAGGTCAAACGTATGTCTATTGCTCAACAAGGCAAGCTCACTTGGCGCGGTTATCGAGATCGCGTCACTTACCATATCAAGCAGCTCTTTAAACCTGTTTCGCCTTCAAGCCAGGTTGGTTTGGGAGCCTGTCCGCACCAAAATGGCACAACCTTTCGCGTATGGGCACCGAATGCAAACAAAGTGTTTGTGGTTGGTTCATTTAATAACTGGTCTCCATGGCGTTCTCCCCTGGCCTTGGAAGGAAACGGTTACTGGTCGGTCGACGTTCCCGAAGCCGGTTTGGGAGACGAGTATAGATTTTTCATCCACAACGGGTCCAAAACCCTGGTACGCACCGATCCCTATGCCCGGGACGTTAACGGCCAGTACGGCAACGGCGTGATTTGCGCTGACCAATTCGACTGGGGCGAGCCAGAAGAGCCTCCTTCTTATCAGACTCCGGGTTGGCACGAGTTGATCATTTATGAACTGCATGTTGGGACGTTTCACAACAATTCCAACCATGTTGTCGGCACCTTTCAAGGCGTGATTGACAAACTTCCGTACCTCAAGGCGTTGGGTATCAATGCCATTGAGTTGATGCCGGTTAAAGAGTTCGCCGGTGACTATTCCTGGGGCTACAATCCGGCCCACCCCTATGCTGTGACTCGTACCTACGGCGGCCGGTTGGCGCTCAAGACATTGATCAAAGCAGCACACGCTCTTGGTATTGCCGTTATTGTCGACGTGGTCTATAACCATTTTGGACCGCAGGATTTGAGCCTATGGCAATTTGACGGCTGGCACCAGGATAACAAGGGCGGCATTTATTTTTACAATGATTGGCGTTCCAATACGCCGTGGGCCGATACCCGCCCCGACTACGGGCGGCCGGAAGTTCGCCAATTTATCTGCGATAACGCGTTAATGTGGTTGGAGGAGTTTCGGGTCGATGGCTTACGTTGGGATGCCACCAACTATATTCGCACTGCCCACGGCTATGATGGCGACTCGGGTGCCGATATTAGTGAAGGCTGGGAGCTAATGCAGTGGGTGAATAATGAAATCAAGGCACGGCAACCATGGAAGATTATTATTGCCGAGGATATGCAGAGTAACGCAAGCATCACTAACGCCAGCAGTGACGGCGGGGCCGGTTTTGACTCGCAA
>JBFGLD010000917.1:0-3406 GCA_041576335.1 Anaerolineae bacterium
GGCATACTCCTCCCCCGTCTTAAGACGCTCAATGTAGTTAACAATGATATCTTTCTTGACCTCTGCCCAATTTTCCAGCTTATCTTCATTAGTCAATATATGCTGGTAAAATTGGTTTAGGTCATTTTGATAGGCCGCGATCGTGTTTTCCGCATAGCCCTTCTCCGCCTCCAGGAAATGCAAGAAACCCTGGATTCTCTCTTTCATTGTCTGCTCCTTACGTTGACCTGTCAGAGGTTACCAAGATAAAAGGGGGAATCTACTAAGCTCATTTTACCAGACCTTTCCATAAGATTCAAGTTGCACGTTAGACAATTTAATATGATCTTCAACGTTTTTCTGATACACTTGTATTTATGCTCTGGTCCGGATTAAATATTAGTAATCAGACTTACATATTTCGCACTTGGCAATAAATTTTGTATAATTTTGGCTTATCTTGGCGTAAAGCGGGATGTTTCTACCCAAGTTGCAGCTCTTTTGCTTCTGGAGCAGGCTTTCCAGTCTGCCAGAGCGCTAATATCCTACCGACAGGCTAGAAAGCCCGTCTCACTATTGAAGGTCAGGGTGCATCGGCCCCGGAGCAAAATTGGCCCAATTAGGCAAAGTTGCACTCTGCGCATGGTCTTTTCAAAGCTGGGGATTCTTAGACTGGCCTCCTTTGGCCGTTAAGCTGAAATCGCGACTATGAATATAAAGCCCAATGCCTACTGCCGTTTGATAATGTACTTGGTCGTTGCCTGGTTATTTACCGGCTGTGGCCGGCTGTTGACCCCGGTGCCTGAGGCTGTGCTCAAAACCGAAGCGACACGCCCGCTCGAAACGGTTACGCCAACTTATACTCCACGTCCGTCGTCAACCCCGCGTCCGGCCACGCCGATTCCGACCCCCACGCCAACGCTGACCCCCACGCCGATTATTTATGCCGTTCAAGCTGGTGATACCCTGCTGAGTATCGCCATCGATTTTGACCGTTCGACCGAGGCGATCCAAGAAGCCAACGGTATCGTAGACCCTCGTTTTCTACAAATCGGGCAGGAGTTGATTATTCCGGCCCCCGCAGCAGACGAAGAAACGCCACCCACCCCAACCCCGACGCCGCTGCCCTTAGTCGTTGAAAAGGTGAATTTTCAATCAACGCGGCACGGAACGTTATGGTGCCTGGGTGAAGTAAGCAATCCTGGCCCGGACTTCGTATCGGAAGTCGTGATCGAGGCAGCGCTCTTCGACGGAGCCGGGATCCTTTTAGCCAGAGAAGCCGCCTTTACGCAGCTTGACGTGATCCAGCCGGGTGACGTGGTGCCGTTTGCCATCTTGTTCGACTCACCTCCGGACAATTTTGCCCAATACCAAGTGTTGGTCGTATCGGGTGTGGCTGTTTCGGAGCAAGCACGATATTATTTTGACCTGGAAATGCTTGATTTGCAGGGGGCGCCGGCGGGCGTCGAAACCTACCGTATTGCAGGGCAACTACGGAACAATGGTGCCATTGATGCCGAAGCTATCCGCCTGGTCGCGGTGGCCTATGATCAAAATGACCAGGTCTTGGCCCAGCGTCAAGCCGAATTGGACGTCAGCTTGCTTAAAGCCGGAGCTGCAACACCTTTTGAGATCGATCTGATGATCACGCAGGGTGTCGTCGACCATTACACCGTGCTGGCTCAGGCCTTAAAAGCGCCATGATGTTGGAGTTTTCAAACGGAACTATACCAAAACATGCATATACTCCAACGGAAAGATTTGTTAAACTTGCTTAGAGGTAATTTTATTTCGTTCAGAGGGATTTGAGCCGTTCGATTCCTTGACGCGGCCCTTAAATTGTTTGGGAATATATTGAGCCAGCCTGGGGAAATAGAAAGTATGAGCCAATCCGGTATTGAGATTTTTGGGCCGTTATCCTTATATAAGCGGTAAAAATAAATAGAGAGTACAGCCCGTCGTGCAAATAATCGAGGACGAAATGAAAGCGAAGGCTCTTGATCGTAAGCGATACAAAGACCAAACCCAAGAAATGTTAAAGGAGCAGATTACGCTCCGAGAAGATACAACGGCGCTTTACCGGGTAACGCGTACATTGGCCCAATTGGATGACGAGCAGCAGATGTTCGAGTTGGTTTTGACCGAGTATTTGCAGCGTCTCAATTTGCGGCAAGGCGGCGTTTTGCTGTTTGAAAACAGCAGAGAATTCGGCTCCCCAAAAGCCCTGATGATCGGCGGCCAACTTGTCGAACCAGATTTACGCATACCTATTGTTGGAAATCCCTCTTACGACCGGCTTATGGAAACCAGAGAGCCGGTCGTCATTACAGACGCCCTCCACGACGAGCTCTTAGCCTCAGTCCGCGAAACGGTCGTAAAACTGGGGATCAAATCGCTCCTGCTCGTTCCGATCTTAGTACGAGACAACGTCATTGGCGCGCTTGGAGCCGACGCCCTTGAGACAACGCATGAATTTACCGATCGAGAAATCTCGCTGGCGAAGGCTATGGCCGGTCAACTTGGCATTGCGCTCGAAAACTTATGGTTACACGCCGAAACGCGACGACGGGCGGAGCAATTGGCTGTCCTGCACGAGTTGGATCGGGCCATTACCACCAGTCTGCGTCTCGACGACGTCTACTACGCTTTTAGCCGTCACGCCAATCGTTTGATACCCTACGATCGCTTGTCTATCACGCTGCTCGAAGGAGCCAAAATCCGTTTGGTCTATGTCACCGGTGAAATCGAGGGCATGCCGCCGGTGGGCAGTATTCTACCGCTGAACAACTCAACCGTAGGTCGGGTTGTGGCGCAAGGTCAGCCCCTACTACTTTATGATGTTCTGTCCGATCGTCAGGATGTTGAAGACAGACCTCTCGTTGTCGACGGGGTCCAGTCGAGCATGCTCATTCCGTTGCGAGTCAAACGAGAAATAATCGGCACCTGGAATATTAGTAGTCGACAGACAGGCGCCTATAGTCCGGACGATCTGGACATCGCTCAATCCATGGCCGATCAACTTGCTATCGCCATCGAGAATGCTCGACTTTATGACGAGATTCAACAACACGTCAATGAACTGACCACCCTAAACAGAATTAGCCAGGCCGTTACATCTAGCTTGGACTTACAGGAAACCCTGACCATCATCACCGATCACACTATCCACTCGTTAGGGGTGATGGCAGCCTCGGTAGCCCTTTACGATGAGGCCAATGATGACTTGTGGTTCGCGGCCTCTTCCGGGGGCGATGCAAATTTTGTGCGGGATAGACGACTGCCCATTGACCAGGGCATATTGGGGTGGGTAGTTCAGAAGGGTGAGCCGGTATTGGTACCCGATGTGTCGCAAGATCCTCACTTTTTTGCAGACTTTGACCAGGAAACTGGATTTATAACCCGTTCCATTTTATGCGTTCCTCTGCAA
>JBFGLD010000918.1:0-3401 GCA_041576335.1 Anaerolineae bacterium
ATAGATAGTCAGAAATTGGCGGCCGGTAGCCAGCATATTACCCCAACTTGGGACGCTGGGGGGTACGCTCAGGCCCAAAAAACCCAATCCGGCTTCGTAAAAGATCATGGCCGACATCTCGAAGGTGGCAATAGTAATGAGCGGACCGAGTAGATTCGGTAGAATATGATCAAAGATGATCCGTGTTTTTTGAGCACCAAGGCTCGTGGCCGACTCGACAAAACCTGACTCCCGCATGCGCAGTACTTCACCGCGGGTAATGCGCGCAAAAATGGGAATATCGGTGAATCCGAAGATCAAAATTACATTGAGCAGACTCCGGCCTAAGATGGCGGCAATAAAGACGACAAAGACCAAATAGGGCAAGGCCAGAATAAGATTGACTCCGCCCATAATAAAGTTGTCGACGCGGCCGCCCATAAAGCCGGAAATCAAGCCGATGACCATACCCAGGGTGCCGGCGATGAGCACCCCAAAAAACCCGACCGTCAGCGAAACACGGCTGCCATAGATAATCCGGCTCAAAATATCTCGACCTAAGTTGTCGGTACCCAACACGTGTGACCAGTCGCCTTCAGCCCTCCAGGCCGGCGGCATCTTGGCGGCGCGTAAATCCTGCTTAAGCGGATCGTGCGGCGCGATCCAAGGCGCAAATATCGCCGCAAAGACCACAATCAGGAACATAATCAGGCCCAAAAGCCCGGCTTTATCCCGCCACAGCAGCCGGCTCACATAGCCTAGTTGGTGCAGAAAACCGCGTTGCGCTGCTTGGTCGACACGTACTCCGGTGGATGTCGTCGCCGTCATAAGCTCAGCCTCCATACCTAATTCTGGGATCTGCCAGAGCATAGGCAATGTCGGTCAAAACATTTAGGGCGACCACAACCAAGCTGGCGAAGAAGGCAATAGCCTGGACCAAAGCGAAATCGCGATTGCCGATAGCTTCAGCCAGCAGGTTGCCCAGACCAGGCCAGGAAAAAATTGTTTCGATGTAGATCGAGCCGCTGAGTAAATAGCCAAACTGAACCCCGATGATGCTGATTAAGGGAATAGCCGCGTTTCTGAGCACGTGTTTAAGATAAATCCGCCGATCGGCCAGCCCTTTACTGTAGGCCGTACGGACAAAATCTTCACCTCTAATTTCAAGGACGGCCGAACGCGTAAACCGGGCCAGCTGGCCCATTGTAAATAGCCCTAAGGCCACGGCGGGTAATACTACCGAGTGGGTGGGCAATTCAAATCCACAGCAGATTTCAATCGTCTCCCGGCCAAAGGAAGGGAACCAGCCTAAATCTACGGCAAAGACAATGATCAAAATTAATCCCAACCAAAAACTGGGGATGGTTTGGCCCACCAAACCAACCCCTCGAGCCAACGTATCCCAGAAACTACCGGGATTCGAGCCGCCCAGGAGACCCAGGGGAATGCCAACTATCATAGCCAAAACAAGGGCAGCGGCGGCGAGTTCGACCGTGGCGGGCAAGCGTGTTAAGATGAGCTTGATAGCGGGCTGTTTGTGGCGCAGAGACATCCCAAAATCACCGACGACGGCACCTGAAGCGAAATCGAGAAACTGGATTATTACCGGGCGATTAAACCCCAACTCTTCCCGCACGGCTTCAATTTGCTCCGGCGTCGCATTACGTGAAACCATCAGCGAGGCCGGGTCGCCGGAAAGTTGAAGCATCAAAAATACGATCAACAGCACGCCGACCAGGATCAGGATGGCTTGAATTAGCCGAGAAAGAATATATCGTTGCATCCGCAGGCCTTTCCCTTTGTAATTGTTGGTGTCCAGAGCCCCACGACTAGTCTTGAACATGCTGAGCTCGATTTTGTGCATTGTTCAAAGCCCACTATATTCTCAGGAGCAAGGCCTGCCCACGCGCCGTATTTCGTGGGCTTCGTTTGCACGTGGGCGGGCTCACGCGGCATTATGAAGAAAGTCGAACTGAGGGGCTCTTCGTTTATGCCCTCCGGGTACTCCTTTGGTCGCTCAAACCTGTCCTGAGCCTGCTGCAGGCGTGACATAAGACCAATATGGTAACACAGCCCAGTTAGCCTAAAAAGGCGAATTAGGGAAGGGCACTTGTAGCGCCCTTCCGCTACCCGCCTATATTATTTTTCTACTCGGAAATGATCCAGACATCCTTCATATAAAAGTTTTCGGCCGCACGGGGTTTATAATTTTGCACCTTGGGATTGATCGCTTCGAAGGTGACGGGTTCATACAGGTAAATAAAAGGCGGATTGTCTTGCATGTAACGCTGCAGCTCAACGTAAAGCTCGGCGCGAGCGTCGTCATCTACGGTCGTCGAGATCTCGCCCAACAGCCGGTCAATTTCCGGATCGGACCAGGCCGAGAAGCTGGCCTCCATCCCGCCGAGAGCGCCCGTTAAGCGCGGTAGTGCCTCACCACTTGTTTCGGACCAACTGTCCCCGAACAAGGGCGGAAGTTCTTTCTCGGCTTCCAGATCCCAATATTTGCCAGACTCCATAAGTTCCAAGTTCGTTTCAATACCAACATCGGCCAGGTATCCTTGAATGGCCTCACAAACTTGTTCAAAGTTGGTGTAGGCTCCGGCCGGGCAGGCGAAGTCCATCGCAAATCCGTCCGGATAACCGGCTTCGGTCAAGAGTTCTCTGGCCTTATCGGGATCATAGCCGAACGGTTCAATTGTCTCGTCATAGCCCCAGTTAGCCGGTGTAACATAGCCGGTAGAAGGTCGACCATAGCCGTCAAACAGGGCCTCAATAATAAGGTCTATGTCGACGGCGTAATTCATGGCCTGCCTGACCAAGGGATCTTCGGTGGGCTGGCCGAGTCCGGTGGTTAGATTATTAAATGCAATGTAGTAAACCCGATCAACCGGATACCTAACTAGCTGGACATTTTCTACGCCCAGCAGACTCTGGGCCTCTTCTGAACTCAACCGGGTGACGATATCAATCTCACCCGTTTGGATAGCAGCAACACGCGTTGACGACTCGGGGATAGGCCGGAAGATCAGCGTCTGGAGCCGGGGCAAACCTTCCTCCCAATAGTTGGGGTTGGCTTCAAAAACTATTCGGTCTCCGGTAGACCATTCGACAAACTGAAACGGCCCGGTGCCAACCGGGTGCTCGGCAAATCCCTCTTCGCCCACCTCTTCAATGTATTTTGGCGGGACCATCGCCCAATCGTTGGCCACAATTCTTAAAAGAAGTGGATTTGGCTTGCCTTCGGCAGCAGTAACCTTGACTGTGAAATCATCGATCTTTTCTACGTTGTCGGCTATAATCCAGCGGTCGCTCCACTGCATCTGATCCTGTTTACCCCGTTCCCAGGAAAAAACAACAGCATCGGCGTTGAAGGGCTCGCCGTTGTGAAAAGTGACATCTTCGCGCAGCCTAAAGGTATA
>JBFGLD010000919.1:0-3399 GCA_041576335.1 Anaerolineae bacterium
GAGAATTTGGAAGTCGGCGGCTGGACCCTCAGAAATGATCGCCAAGAATTGGCTCAAGCCGTCGAAGCGACGTATGAGCGTTATCCTATTTTGAAAGATATGCGCCACAAATTTGGGGCCAGTCTCAGCGGGGGGCAGCAACGCATTTTAGAAATTGCCCGGATGATGGTCTCTGATCCAAAAATTCTACTCATTGACGAGCCTTCAGTGGGGTTGGCACCCCTTCTGGTCAAGCAGGTCTACGAGGAAATTGCCAAATTTAAGGCAGAGCAGCGAACGATTGTGTTGGTCGACCAGAACATCGAGGCCGCTGTTGAAATCGCCGACTACGTGTACACTCTAGAGTATGGTCGCAACCACCTTGAAGGGAATCACACCGAATTTGAGGGCAAATTGGCAAATCTGGTCAAAGAATGGTTACGATTTTAAGGACAGCTAGCTTGAAAGGGAAATTATGGATTACCTACAATTTGTCCTGCTTACCCAGGCCTTACTCAATGGGATCTTACTGGGGTTAATCTATACGGCCATGGCCGTGGGGTTGAGCTTGACTATGGGTGTGATGGGGATTGTGAACGTGGCTCACAGCACATTTATCATCCTGGGATCTTATGCAGCATTTGAGCTTTCAAGGTATTTTGGCCTCGATCCGATGGTGTCTATTCTGGTGATTATTCCTTTATTTTTTCTGATCGGTGCTCTTCTGGAAAGAGGGCTCATGCGGCACGTGGCCCGGGCAGACTCGACCATTGGCTTGCTGATCTTATTTGGGGTGTTGGTCATTTTGGAAAGTGCGGCTATCCTGGTCTGGACTACGGATACCCAGGTGATCAATATCAATTACGGCCCGTCCTTCATTCTAGGTGATTTTATTATCGGCCGGCCGCGCCTCTATGCCGGCATTGTCGCATTGATTATGGTCGGACTCACCTACTATTTGCTGCAAAAAACGATGCTCGGGAAAGGTATTCGAGCCATGGCCCAAAATCGCGACGCGGCCATGATGATGGGCATCAACGTGGAGCGCCTGTCGATGATCGTTTTCGGCATCGGGACGGCAACGGCCGCCGTTGGCGGGGTGGCCCTGGCCATGGTTTTTCCATTTACGCCTCAGGACCATATTCGCTGGTTAGCCTGGGCCTTCTTGGTGGTGGTTGTCGGCGGCTTGGGCAACGTCAGAAATACACTGCTGGCCGGCCTGGTAGTGGGTGTGACCGAGACGCTGAGCGGTGTTTTGCTTCCGTTTCAATTTGTTCCGGTGGTCATCTATTCATTCTTGGCGCTGGCCTTAGTTGTCCGGGGACAAGGATTGGCCGGTACCGAAAGGAGAACGATCTAATCGATGGACCAAACGTCTAAGATTAGGGCTCGAACCGCATCTAAGTCTAACCTGGTTAAACATCTCACCGACTATCGCCTGTACCTTACCGCAGCCGGTATAGTGACCATGGTTCTCTTCGGCCTATACGTAAACCGGCTGGGGCTGCTTAATACCGTTACCACCGCGTTGATGTTCGTCATTCTGGCTCAAGGCTACAATATCTTAGGGGGGTACGGTGGTTACGTAAATCTGGGTATGGCCGTATTCTTTGGGCTGGGCGCCTATACAACCGGGATCTTCTATCGTCAGGACATGCCATTTTATCTGGCCGTACCGGCCGCCGGCCTGGTGGCGGCTTTATTTGGCATAATTATCGGCTTACCCAGCCTGCGCTTACGCGGCGCCTATTTCACCATATTGACCCTAATCATCGGCTTCCTCGTGCAGACGCTGGCCATCAATGCCAAGATTACCCGGGGTGCGCTCGGCATCTTTGTTGACCCCTTACCTTATGAGCCACGTACCATTGAGCAAGTATTTTATTTTTCGTATCTTATTCTAATGATTGCCTCCGTGGTGGTCGTCTACAAAATCGAACATTCCAAATTTGGCTATGCCCTGGTTGCCATCCGTGAAGATGAAGAAGCCGCGGCGGTGCTGGGGGTGCGGACTACTTGGGTCAAAATGATGGCATTTCTTATTGGGGCATTTATGGCGGGCATCGTGGGCGGCATTTTCTCCTACCGTATCGGTTACATCGAACCGTTTGGTATCTTTAGCCTGACCCTGTCCATTAACGTCGTCCTGATGACGATTGTAGGCGGCAGCGGAACCTGGCAGGGGCCGCTCATCGGGGTGCCGCTCATTACGCTCATTGCCGAGCTGTTACGCGTGGGCATTACCCGCATCCAGTTATTTGGCACGGGCATTCCCACTGAGTTCAATCGAGTCATCTTTGGCTTGATCCTGGTTTTGGTGGCCATGTTTGCCCAACAGGGGGTGATGGGCATATTCCGGCGGGTGCGCAGCCGGCGCTTTACCGTGTAATGAGTGGTAGATTTTTGCCGGTTGTGTGATCTGCTATCCGCAGCGAACCTGACCTAGGTGAACTATAAGGAACAGCCTGGAATATAGGAGGACAAGCTTTGTGAAAGCAATAATTTTTGCCGGCGGCTGGCGTGGCCACAAACCACAGGCCTTTGCCGAATGGGCCGGACAGTTGCTAAAGGAACAGGCGTACGAGGTGGAGGTGTCAGCCACGCTCGACCCGCTGGCCGATGCCGGTCGAATGCGGACTTTTGATTTAATCATCCCAGTCTGGTCTAGTGCCCGCAGCAGCCACTTACCGGAGTTTGGCAATATGACCCGGGATCAGGAAAAGGGGCTGCTCGACGCGGTCGAGAGCGGCACGGGCATTGCCGGCTGGCACGGCCATATGGGTGACGCTTTTCGCGATCGACCCAACTATCACTTTGTGGTTGGCGGGCAGTTCGTAGGCCACCCGCCGGGCTGGCCCGACAATCCGGTACCCGAGGACGATTTTATCGATTACCAGGTTAATATCGTCAAGCCGGATGATCCCATCGTCGCCGGTTTGGCTGACTTTTGGGTTCATTCCGAGCAGTACTACATGCACGTCGACCCCTCTAATGACGTCCTGGCCACGACAACATTCAGCGGTGAGTACCTGCCCTGGATTGAGGGCTGCGTCATGCCCGTGGTCTGGAAGCGCCGCTGGGGCAGGGGGCGCGTATTCTACTGCTCCATCGGCCATACGGTTGCAGAGCTGAACATACCGGAAGTACGTGAACTCATGCAGCGCGGCATGACCTGGGCCAGCCGCCGGCCGCAATAACGTCGTAAAAAGGATGCAATTATGAAAGCAGCCGTGTATCACGGAAATCGCGACATCAGAATCGAGTCGATGCCGGAGCCGACCACAGCCGGACCCGATGAGCTCGTGTTAGAGGTGCTGCGGGCGACTATCTGCGGTACGGATGTGACGGAATATCTGCACGGTCCCCATTTTGCTTCGTTGGACAAGCCGCACCCGGCCAGCGGCCATGCCGGCCCGCTGA
>JBFGLD010000920.1:0-3393 GCA_041576335.1 Anaerolineae bacterium
GCACACTCGCCAATGGTGCGGTGACCGTCGATTAATTCCCAAAATGCAGCTCCGGTGTCATTCAAAGAGTAATAGTCGCCGGTGTTGACGTTAATCAAAATTGCCTCCTCACCGACCATTTGATGGGTTGCGACAGGGCTTTGTTGGGGTTTATCGGTTGCTTGCATGAAATACTCCTTAAAAATCACCGATCAATTGGGGATGTTCTTCACGCCGGCAGTCCTTTATCAAAACAGTAATAAAAGTCTTGGTAGGGCAGCCTAAACTCGATCACATCCTCAATCACATCTTCAGGCGGAAGGTTGTCAACCAAAATACGGGCGATAAAGTCGGCGATGGTCTCCATATCCGCTTCTTTCATACCCAGGCGGGTGACCTCAATCGTGCCGAGGCGCAGACCGCCTGGCCGGTCCCAATCTTCAGGCCGATCGCCGGGGATAAGATTTTTGTTGGCAATGATATTTGCCCGGGCCAGCCGCTGAGCCACTTCAAGACCACCACCGAACTGGCGCATATTAGCGATCGTTTGGTGTGTGGTGGTGTAGCCCTTGTGTGCTGCCAGTATAGGAACGCCGCGTTTGTGTAAGGCTGCGCCCAGAGCTTGTGCATTGCGGACTATCTGCGCCATATAGGTTTTGCCAAAAGCAAGCATTTCAGCCGCTGACACGGCCAGGGCGGCAACCCGATTGACCTGGTGGGTGGCAACTAACACCGGAAAGATTGCCTGAGTAATCGGCTCGGTCAGCGCCGGATCGTTCCACACAATCATCCCGCTCTGCGGACCGATGAACGTTTTGCCTGCCGAACCCGTCATGACCACTGCGCCTTCACCCAGCGGATCCTGATATTGACCACCCGCGACCAACCCCATTTGATGTGCCCCATCAAAGAAAATCTGGCCGCCCCACGGGTCGACCACCTCTTTCATCTCGCGGATCGGGAATGGAAAGAGGGTCATCGACAACCCCAGGGCCACCACTTTGGGCTGTACCAGCGGAGCCATCTTTCGGAAAAGATCCAGATCCACCTCCAGTTCAGCCGTATCAAAAGGGATATCGACAATTTTTAGGCCGCGCACCCCGGCGGGCCCATCGGCCCGATTGCTGGAGTGGCCGCCAAACGGTTGGGGAACGCTCATAATCACGTCGCCCGGTTCGGATAGCGCAGTGTATACAGCCATATTACCGATCATACTCGCAACCAGTCGATGGTCAGCATAATTGGCCCGAAAGACCTTTTTGAGCAGCTCGATGCACAGGGCTTCAATCTCATCGATATATTTTGTTCCTACGAACCAGCGATTGACCGGCCCGATGTGCCCCTCGGCAGCCCGGGTCCCAACCTCGCTCGACAACAAGGCTCGCACGGTTGGGCTGGTCGGTGCTTCGGGCGCCAGCAAGTTGATGCAGCGCTGACCACGCCAGCTCTCATTCCGCTTGACGGCAGCCAGAACCGCCTCTTGCATCGCTTCAAACGAGCCGCAAGCCGCCAAGACGGATCGGGCCTGGGCCAATGCTGCGCGGTCGTGAACTTCAAACTGCAGGTCTAGGTTGTGGTCTGATGACATTAAGTCAACTCCTCATATTTTGGGCCACATAAGGGCATTCAAACTGAGAAGTGTCACCGCGAATAACAGGTGACACTTTTCTAATTTGACAACATATTACCACAGATTATACTGCTGCCAAAGCCATCTCACAGGGAATGCACCAATGCAACTCAGCCAACCTGCTGCTGCACCACTGATCGCCGTTGACCTGCATGGACTCAAGCTTGCATTTCAAGCGCCTGACCCTCCGCTGCTCGAACGCTTTCGCCAAGTTTACGGCCATTTGCCCCAGGCAGACGGTGGAACAGCCGAGGTATTGATCGGTTGGCATCTTCACAAATTGCCTACCGCACCCCCACCACTACCCGGGATGCCGGTAATTTCGGAAGGAGAACTGGTCAGCTATTACGGGCTTGACAATCTGATCACCATCCGCTTGCCAAAATATGCCCTAATTACGGTGGATTTGGAGCGCCTGCGCCTGATTGGTGTCGTAACCCGCAGCTGCCTGGAAACATACGGCGTATTTGAAGACGTGATGATGATTACGTTAGCTCCACTCTACCGCCGGCGGGGCTGGTTCCCGCTGCACGCCTTTGCGGCCCTGGCCCCTGATGGCCGGGTGGCCTTGATTACCGGGCAGATGGGGAGCGGTAAAACCACTACCGGCCTGGCGCTGTTGAGCGCCGGCTGGAAGTTACTCAGTAATGACTCACCCCTCTTAACGATCGACGATGGTCGCATAAAAGTGCTGGCCTACCCCGGCCAGTTAAGTGCCTTTGACGACTCTCTGGCCCGGTTTGACAACTTGAAGCGATTTATTCCGGTGGCGGCCGGGATCGCGGCTAAAACAAAGGGTGAATCAATAGATTTATTAGCGCCTGCCAACCCGGCCAAGCGAGTTTTCCAAGCGCAAGAAGCCTTCGACGACCCGTGGGCCGGCGCGGGCATAGCGGGCGGCATATTTTTTCCACAGGTCGTGCCCGGCTTGTCGCACAGTGAGCTTGTTAAAGCCTCACCCAAAGAGGCTATCCTGCAATTGATGCCTCAAGCGGTCGAAGGCTGGGATAAAAAGACTATCGGGCAGAGTATGCATCTTCTTGGCAAATTGGTTGAGCAGGTCCCCAGCTACATCTTGCGATTGTCTCCCCAGGTAGAACAGCTGCCGGCGCTGATTGCGGGGGGAATGGGAATTTAGGTAAGAAACTTGGCCCAACCAAATCTTAGCTCATCCACCAGAATCGGGCTCGGCGGGCGGCTCGCCTTCAGCCGGCGCCGGGGTTGGTTCGATTGTTGGTTCGGGCGCCGGTTCATCCGGTTGGGATTCGGCAGGCGCCGGCTCAAAATCGGCCGCGGCGACAGCACAGCGAAAACCGGTACCGTCGCTTCGCGTACGTGGAGGGTTATTTTGGCGAAAGGTCGCGCGCAAGATCTGAGCTGAATTATCCCAGGAACCGCCGCGCACAATCCGAAAATAATCTCCGAAATCCTCGGCTAACTCGTAACTGTTGTCGGGATAGCCTTCGTAGCTGCCGTCAACCCACTCCCACACGTTGCCGGCCATATCTAAAGCGCCGTAGGGGCTGGCCCCGGTGGGGTAACTGCCTACCGGCGCCGTACGGGCAAAGCCGTCGTCCACATTCGGATCGCGTCCCTCCTCGTACGCACAACTGGCGTCGCAAGCATTAGCCACGGTCGAGATGTCAAACTCCGGCAGTTGAAAGGCATTTCCCCATGGAAAGATGCGGTCACCGGCTGCACCTTTAGCCGCTTTTTCCCACTCGGCTTCAGTGGGCAGGCGTGCTCCAACCCACCTGCAGTAAGCACTGGCATCCTCCCAGGCC
>JBFGLD010000921.1:0-3392 GCA_041576335.1 Anaerolineae bacterium
GATAAAACCGTCGACGCCGGCAATCAGAGCGCTCTGATAGGCTTCGGGTCGCCCACTCAGGGCTATCACCAGTGGATGGGGGGTATTGGCACGGATGGCCTGTAGTAAAGTGGAGGCAGGCAGGCCCGGTAATTCCCAATCGAGCAGTACCAGGTCTGGCTGCGTTCTGTCTATTTGCGTCAGTAAATCTTCAGCATATGTGGCCTCACCTACAACCTGCAGCGCTGGTTCGTGTTCCAGCAATAAAGCGAGCGCAGAGCGGACTTGGGGCTGATCATCAGCTAATAAGATTCGCATGGGCATCTAACCTGCTAAATTCTTAACTTTTTCCCGTCCCGATCCATGGACTACAAGACGTTATACTTATCGATCGTTTTCACTATAAAACAAAACCGGAGCAATTACGCTAGACATCTGGGGAGATTATCAACTAGCCAGATGACGAGTCTTTTTCCTGGTCAGATGGCTAGGTCTGCAGCTTGGTTAAAGAATTCACGGCCCAGATACCGGGAGGGCCGATCGGTAGGCCGGACAACCAAAACTATAACTGCATCATCATTTTTTTTGAATGTGGTCACTTGACTTCCGGAAATTCGGATATTAGGGCCAGTCACCAGAAATTTAAGACATGCCCTAGAGCACTGGGTCTGTCCTAAATTTTTGGAAAAGCGTGGCCCAGTCTGGAAATAAGCGTTCTTTTACGCCGATACATCGCTCCTGAAGACTGGGCCACGCTGGTATGACTGAAACTCGCCTAAAATCTGGGACACACCCTAGAGCACTACATAAGTTGTAGGCTGAACAGAACTGCGGTACAATGAGTCATGGTAGGCGATGCCGTCCAAGCATTTGTTAGATAGATTTATTCGAGAACTGCTCGATGTACAATGACGACACAGCCGGGCAGCCAGAATTCGATGGCACGGCTCGAAACAGTGGCCGGGCGATTGGCCTTTCGTTGAACAGCGCAGAGACCCTGGCCTTGCTCCTCGAGTCGGCTCCGGTGGCAATTGTGACGGTTGACAAGGCCGGTCACATTTTGTTTGTTAACTCAAGATTCCTAGAAATGTTTGGCTATCGTCACGACGAACTCATTGGTCAGAAGCTCGAATTGTTAATGCCACCCCGTTTTCGTCACATTCACGTACAGCACCGGACCGAATATGTGGCCAATCCTCGGATAAGACCTATGGGTTCGGGTTTGAATTTGGTGGCTCGACACAAGGATGGTACGGAATTCCCTGTCGAGGTAGGACTCAGCCACATTGAATTGCAAGGTGAACTATTAGTTACGGCGTCGTTAATTAACGTTGCGATTCGTAAGGATATCGCAGACGTCTTCGAACTGCGTGTTGAGCAGCGTACCCGCGAAATTGAGCGCCGCCGCCGGGTTGCCGCCGGCCTGCGCGATATGTTGGCTGTTCTAAACTCTAATCGCTCTCTGGACGAAATCCTCGATTATATCGTTTCCCAGGCTATCGAATTACTCGACAATGCCGGTGCATGTGCCGTTTACCGCCTGCACGAACTAGCCGGTCAATTCGTTATTCGAGCTAGTTATGGCCTGCCGGCCGAATATGTTGTCCAGGCCAATCTACCTTTGGCTGAAGGGGCGGTTGGTAAGGCGCTGGAAACCCGCCAACCCGTGGCGATATCAGATCTGCGTGACGTCGAACATGTGGCTCCGGGCTCCAGAGCCAGGCGCGAAGCCCTCCTTAAAAGCGGCTATTGTGCCTTTCTGGCCGTACCGCTCACGATTAAAGATGAGGTCTATGGTAGCTTGGTGCTATATTATAACAAACCGGTTGAATTCACGGCTGAGGCGTTCGACTTGGCCTTAACCTTTAGCGATCATGCGGCCTTAGCCATTGAAAATGCCCGTCTTCGCACTCAGGTCGAACACGCGGCCGTATTGGCCGAACGAAGCCGCATCGCTCGCGATCTCCACGATGCCGTGACCCAAACCCTTTTCTCGGCCAGTCTGATTGCCGAAGTGCTGCCGCGGCTATGGCGACGTGACCGTAGCGAGGCTGAACGAAGATTGGGAGAACTCCGCCAACTGACGCGAGGTGCGCTGGCTGAAATGCGCACTTTATTATTGGAGCTCCGACCTTCAAGGTTGATAGATGTAGCCCTAGGCGATCTTTTACGCCAGCTCGCCGAGGCTATCACGGGACGTACCCGGGTGCCGATTGAAATAATCGTCGATGGACAATGTCCCTTGCCGCCGGACAGACAGGTAGCGCTCTATCGCATCGCTCAAGAAGCCCTTAATAACGTGGCCAAACACGCTCGAGCTCATCAGGCTGAGGTCAAGTTATGCTGCCGGCCTGAGCGGGTCGAGCTAACTGTTAGCGATGACGGGCTCGGGTTTAATTTTGAAGGTGTTAAGCCGGAAAACCTGGGTTTAAGTATCATGCATGAGCGAGCTGAGGCAATCGGAGCCAAGCTTGACATTCAAACGCAACTCGGATATGGTACACGAGTCGTCGTGGTTTGGGAAGATATAAAGAAAACACAGGAGGCTAGTAATAACTCATGAGCGATTCGAACACTATTCGAGTCATGCTCGTTGATGACCACGATGTGGTGCGGAGCGGCTTGTCTGCCTTTTTGGCAGGCTTTGACGACTTAGAGCTGGTTGGCGAGGCCAAAGATGGCGAGGAGGCTATCCGGCTATGTGAGCGGGTTCAGCCGGACGTTATCTTGATGGATATGATCATGCCGAAGATGGACGGGGCTGCGGCGACACGGTCTATTCGCCAAAATCATCCGGATGTCCAGGTCATTGCCTTAACCAGCTTTAAGGAAGATGAACTTGTGCACGGTGCCCTCGAAGCTGGGGCTATTGGCTACTTGTTAAAAAATGTTTCTGTAGATGAGTTGGCGCGGGCCATTCGAGCCGCGCATGAAGGACGGCCAACCCTGGCCCCTGAAGCGGCCCACAGCCTTATTCAATCGAGCACGCATTCCGCTACTGCCGAGTTAGGCCGTGATTTAACCTCCCGAGAAAGACAAGTACTCGTCTTAATGGTCAAAGGCTTGAATAATGTTGAAATTGCCGAGCGATTGGTCGTCAGTCGATCTACGGTTAGGTTTCACGTTAGTAATATTCTTTCTAAGCTGCACGTTACCTCTCGGACCGAGGCCGTAGCCGTGGCGCTTCAGCAGCACCTGGTTAATTAGCCGGGTTCGAATCGTACTTTCATTGTAAGCGCCGTTCTGAGTGAAAGCTTTGTTTGGGCTAGGAGATTTTGTTCAAAATTTCATCAAGGGGAAACAACCTAGCCACCTGACCAGGCTGGAAACTCCCCATTTAGACAGGTGGTAAACTCTCCAGGTGCCTGGCGTATTTGGAGAATTTATTGTTTACACTGTTGGGGGGGTCATAC
>JBFGLD010000922.1:0-3392 GCA_041576335.1 Anaerolineae bacterium
GAGTTTTCTCCTGTGCCTGTGCGTTCCTATTTTCGGAGGAGTGCGACAGCCCGTATCGGGACGACAACGAGAATGAAGATCAGCAGGTAAGGGTTAGTCTTTTCCCTAATCCCTAATTCCTGATCCCTGAACCCTATTTTATACGAGGAGGATTAAACGTGGCTCAATTTTGTAGCCAACTTGATGACAAATTAAAAACTTTTATCGCGGAGCAAAAAATGTTCTTTACCGCAACCGCTCCGGTGGAAGGGCGGATCAATCTTTCTCCCAAGGGGATGGACACCTTGCGCTGCCTCGACCCTAATACGGTGGCCTACCTAGACCTGACCGGCAGCGGCAATGAAACAGCCGCGCATTTGCAGGAAAATGGGCGCATGACGATAATGTTTTGCAGTTTTACCCAAACGCCGATGATTCTGCGCCTGTACGGGCGGGGGCGCGTGGTCGGTAAACGCGATCCGGAGTGGGCGAAGTTCTGGCCCACGTTTGCGCCGCTTCCGGGCGCCAGGCAGCTTATTGTGCTTGAGATCGAGTCGGTGCAGACTTCATGCGGCTTCGCCGTGCCATTTTACGAATTCAAAGGTGAACGAAATGCTTTGCGCCGCTTTGCCGAAACGAAGGGGCAACAGGGGTTGGATGAATACCGGCATGATAAGAATCTGGTCAGTATTGATGGGCTGCCAACGGGCCTGTGATCGGATTGAATTGTCTGGCCACAACCGTCAACAGGCTGGTTCCGTTCTGCACTTAAGCCTCGGCGACTGTTACACCGTGAGGCATGGTATCTACAGCCGACACATTGGGCAGACCTTGCGCAGCGCAAGCCCCTTGCTTGCCGGCTGTGCCGACAATGGTGTCAGCGGGTTCTCCCAGGCGACGAAGCACAAGGATTACCGGCAAGACCAGAACCGTGGTCAGTCCCCCGACAACATAACCGGAAGCAATGGACTGAGTTTGGGCGAGACGACCCAAGCCCATCTGGCCGAACACACTTCCCCCACTGGCGACCAGCGAGTCGAAAGAAATCACCGAAGCTCGCTGCTCCGAGGGGATAACCTGGTGCATGTAGGCCTGTCTGACCGGACCCCACACGCCCATGCCGGCCATCACCACCAGGTAAAGCACCACGGCTAACCAGAACGAGCCGGCTAACCCCACCCCGACAGCGGCCACCGTCTGAACCCCAGCGGCCCACAGCAGCAGCGTAGTCCGTTTGCCGCAAAAACGGGTGAACCATTCGACAATAAAATTGCCGGCCATGGTTGCTCCCGCAATGAGAGCAGCGATGATCCCCGCAACCCAGGGCAGGTCCTGGCCTAACAAATCAAGAAAGTAGGGTTGCCAGGCGTAAAAGCCCCAGGCCATAAAAATCCCCTGGATGAACCCGGCCATGATTAGCAGTCGAACCGGGTACCGTTGCCAGCCAAAGGCAACGCTGGCTCGAGCAATCTTCTTCATCTCAGCAGGAAGCTCCGCCAATTCCATTGCGCGCGGCGTAAAGCCGAGGTCGTGCATCGAAAAATGAGCTATCCCATACACGGCAGCCAGCAGTCCAGCCCGGGCTAGAAAGGGGATTGATAAGTCGAGGCTGCCGAGTAACCCGCCAGCGATTGAGCCAACAAGCATTGCTCCGCCTGAGACAATCGAACCGTAGGCAAAGACGCGATCAAGCTGCCCCTCATGCCCCGTTGCTTCTAGGGCATCGACCAGCCAGGCTTCCATCGCCCCCGAATAAAAGGTGTAGCCTAAACCCAACGCGACCGATACCAGGCTGAATAACAGCAGGCTGCCCCCTGCTGCCGCCACACCGACGTAGCCGAGAGTCCCGAGGAGTACGATTACCACACTCAAGAGAAATGAAGCGCGACGGCCGCGCGTATCGGCCAGCACACCGGTCGGGATTTCGAAAAGGGCCATGCTGCCGGTGAAGACTGAGTTGGCAACGAACACGCCAAATATGTCGAGACCGGCATTGAGTAAAAAGAGGGTGTTGACCCCCCAGATAATCGAGGTTGAAAGCGTGTATAGCCCGGCGATGATGAGGTAATTGCGGATAACGTCCCTTGATTTCTGGCTGACTTTAAGTTGCTCCGGAGGAACAGAGCCCGGTTCAAGATAGATTTCATCGAGGTAGCACCAGCTCCAATCCTCTCCGGGCTCAAGCGACTTGACGATGGGATGGCGGCTCTGCTGGAAGTGCCGGCTGGCGTGTTTATTTTTGGACTCGTCGCAACATCCGACATACCCGCAAGTTCGACACATACGCAAGTGAACCCACCGATCGCCAAGCGCGATGCAGTCGGCGCAACCGTTGCTATGGGGCTTGACCAATTTGATTTGGTCAAGATGCGTGCAAGTGGTCATATTATCCTTTCGAATGTGACAGCCCGAGTTGCACCGGGGATGTTTCAGTTGAATTCAAGGCGCAAGTGCCAGCCTTTTTGTTTCGACATCTCGTGCAGTTCAACACGATTTAAGGCGATCTCAGGTACATATATGAGCAGTGAGGTTAACAATCTACTCCCCAGTTAAGTTCAGTCGAAAACCGTGCCCCCTGACGGTTTCGACATATTTGTGGTCAGGGTCCACTTCGGCGACTCGCTCGCGTAGGCGGCGGGCCAGAGCATCGATGGCCTGCTCAGAAACACCTTCTGCCTCTTCGGCCGACCAAACCACCTCCACAACCTCATCGCGGGAAACGACATTACCCGCATTTTCATAAAGGAGTTCAAGTAATGTATACTGCGCCACAGACAGCGGCGGATTTATTTCGCTGTCCATAACCCACACCCGCTTGGCGGCCCGATCCATTCTGATGGGCGATTTGCGCGTAAACCTGGATATTGCCGGGGCCGTAGCATCATCCTCGACAAAGGTCAATTTGGCGCATAATGCAATGCCAACCTCATCGCCGTTACGAATGAGACGAGGTTCTTGAGAAACCGTTTCACCATTTAGATAGGTGCCGTTTTTGCTGCCCATATCACGCAGGACGTAGCCCTTTTCAGTATGGGCAATTTCGGCATGGCGCCGCGAAACTTGCCGGTCGTCGATTTGCACGTCGCTATCAGCATCTCGTCCGATGACGATAGTTGGTTTCATAAGAGGCCACTGGGTTTTCGGGCTGTTTCCCTCTTGCACCAGCAGCATAGCGACTTCTTGATCTGTCATAACGACTGCCTCCTGCGAAAGGTTATGATCCTTTTCTGTGCTCTTGACAGAAAGGGTTTGATAGACTAAGCTATCAGTGGGGAACAAACGGAGGGTAATCCTCGGGAAAAGCACCGCAGAGCCCCAAACCACGGGTGGAGAAGAGATGTCAGAAATATTAAGCACTGGCACCATCTTATGGTCTCGATATCGCATCTTAGACTTGGTGGGTCAAGGCGGTA
>JBFGLD010000923.1:0-3390 GCA_041576335.1 Anaerolineae bacterium
CCCTGCCCGCCGTACGCAGCGTGGCGACTACATATTCACCCCCATCCATCTCCTCAATTTTCAGGTCGGAGACATCGATGCCTCGGCTGCGCGCAAAACCTTGGGCCGCTTTGGTTGGTTTGCCATGTTCGTCAAAGGCAATTTTGGCCGAAGGACCACGCACCGTTTCTTCAAGATGGGTTTGACGTGGTGCTAAGTTATCCACGAGTATGGCGATCCGCCGGGGTGTGCCCAACACTTCAACTTTGCCATGCTCAAGGCGCAGGTCGGCCAGAAACTTTGGCAAGGCCCCGTTTAAGTAGACCAGCGCGTCGCTAACATCGTGCGACGGAAGTTCTTCCGAGCCTATTTCAAGCAAAAAGTGCTGCGGCTTTTGCCCATCAGACGGAAGTGGGACCGGTTCAGGGGTGGGCCTCTTAGGCATATATTTCATAAGCGGAAAACCTAGCTGCTCACGCTGATCAACAAACGCCTTAGCAACCTGATGGGACAGACGTCGCATGCGAGCGAAGTAGCCGGCTCGCTCGGTAACCCCAATGGCCCCCCGGGTGTCTAGGATGTTGAACGTGTGGGAGCACTTCAGCACATAATCATAGGCCGGGATGACCAAACCTTTCTGCAGGCCTTGCATGCACTCTCTCTCATAGAAATTGTAAGCTTCGATCAAGCCTTCAACATCAGCCTCATTGAAATTGTACTCGCAATACTCGATTTCTTGACGCAGCAAGATATCTCCATAAGTTTGGCGGCCATCCCAATCAATTTTCCAAACACTGTCGACATTTTGGAGATACATAGCGATCCGTTCCAGGCCGTAAGTCAGCTCGACCGCTACCGGGTCGAGCATGAGCCCGCCGGCCTGCTGGAAATACGTGTATTGGCTGATTTCCATACCGTCGAGCCATACTTCCCAACCCAGTCCCCATGCCCCGAGTGCCGGGCTTTCCCAGTTGTCTTCCACAAACCGAATATCATGCTCTTCACGCTCTAGGCCAATGGCGTAAAGGCTACCCAGGTATAATTCTTGGGGATTGCCGGGATCAGGCTGGAGAATAACCTGAAATTGGGTGTGCATCTGCATACGGTTGGGATTATCGCCAAAGCGCCCGTCATCCGGACGAAAGGAAGGCTCGACGTACGCAATATGCCACGGTTCCGGTCCAAGCACTCGCAAGGTTGTCCCGGGATTGGCCGTACCAGCCCCAACCGTTTCGTGCCATGGCTGCCAGATCAAGAAGCCCTGATCGGCCCAATATTGTTGTAGGGTCATAATGATTTGTTGAAAGTTGAGTGGCTTGGTCATGGGTTCCTAAAGCTTCTTTCCAAAAGATCTCAAAGCGGTTAAGCGTCACCCTGCAAGCGTTTCAAAAAATCAACGCTTTTCAACTGGCGTTCCAAGGTAAACGTGATGTACCCGAGCAGTAGTTTTTCAACCTGCGTCCGCGTTGCCGGATTCAACTGCAGGTTGGCTACTTTTTCCCACGGTTCGGTCTGCAAAAAGCGCAGCACTTTGAGTACAGGCAAAGAAATCGGCTCGGCATTGGGACGAACCCGGCCATGGTCCGGGCACAAGGTTCCCCCATCCGCTAAATGAAAATAATTTTCAACCGGTTCCAGCGCCTCATTACAGGCTATACAAAAATGTAGCTGCGGTTGAAAACCGGTTAAACTGAGCAAGTGTAATTCAAAGTAACGAAGGGTAATAAATACATCGTCGAACTCGCAAAGCCGAGCCAGCGTAAGAGCAAGCAATTCAAACAAGGGAGCATTAGCATCGTGTTCTTCGGTAATGCGATCGACCAGCTCAGCCAGGTAATAGGCATAACCGGTTTTATCCAGGTCTTCCCGCAGTGCCCGATACGGCTGCACAATTTCGGCTTGAGATACAATATCCCACGTGCGCCCGCGAGCAACAAGCATATCTGTCAGCATAAACAGCTCGATATGCCCGGCCTTACGGCTGGTAATTTTGCGTACGCCCTTGGCAAGCAGGCGCAACTTTCCGCGTTCCGGGGTAAAGACCGTCAGCAAGCGATCGGCCTCCCCAAAGTCGGACCGACGAAGAATAAGAGCATCCGTTCGGTATAGGCGTTCCCGACCTGTCATAAGAGCGGATTATACTATTGACAAAGGGTAGAAGCAAGGGGCTTAGCTTTAAGTTGTGAGCCGACAACATTAAAGAAATAGCTGAAAGTAGTGAGAACGTGAAATAAGATGTCAGGTTTCACGCGGCAACATATCGGGCCCAAAACTTTGAGGTAACAAGTCGGGAAGTTCAAGAACGTGGAAATTCCCATCTATGTCACCCAAAATAACGATCAGATTGGGGGCAAACTCTCGCATCACCTGGCGGCAAACGCCGCACGGTGACGCACCATTGCTGGTAACTACGGCAATTGCCGAAAAGTCTCTTTCTCCCTCGGAAATGGCCTTGAAGATTGCTGTGCGTTCAGCACAATTGGAGGGGCTGTAGGCGGCGTTCTCGATATTACATCCGCTGTAGATCAAGCCGCTCTTCGTCAGCACCGCAGCACCGACCTTATAGTTTGAGTAAGGGGCATAAGCATATTCTCGGGCATCAATCGCCTGTTTAATTAAAGTTTTCCAATCACCCTCAAGCGGGGATTCGTCTGTGATATTATCCATCTCTGAGCTTCCAAGAAACGCGCTGTTTCGTGCCTGGTAAAGAGCACACGGGTCTGCGAGGCCTGTGTACTGGGTTTGCCGGTCAAAAAAGGGGGGCCGATAAGGCTTAAGAGGATCCGCGTACGGCTTTCCGAGCGTCGCCAATTAACCTCGAATTATTTTTTCCCTCAGCGCTGGCTCGTTGGTGTTCCTGTTCGTCGTCTGAATTGCCTAATCGTTGAATTTTGACCGTCTTGATGCGGCGTCCGTCTACCGCAAGGACCGTAAGATATAGATCGTCAACTTCAACCGAGTCACCTACTTCAGGGACCCTACCTAACATCGTATATATTAAACCACCCAAGGTATCGCTTTCATCAGTAGGTAAGTTCGTGGACATGATGTCATTTATGTCATCCAAATCCATGCGAGCGCTGAAAATAAATTCATATTGAGAAATACGTTCCATAAAAAACTCTTCAGAGTCATACTCATCTTGAATTTCACCCACAATTTCTTCCATTATGTCTTCGATTGTCACCAAGCCGGCAGTACCCCCATACTCGTCAACCACGATGGCGATCTGTACTTTTTTGGCCTGCATATCGCGCAGCAGCTCGCTGACAGGTTTTGCTTCCGGCACATAATAGACTTCGCGTTCCAAACCATGGACCGGACGAGGCTCGCCCCCATTGCGCCAATGCGCCAGCAAATCTTTAGCATAAATAATACCCACCACATTATCGACGCTATTAACATAAACCG
>JBFGLD010000924.1:0-3387 GCA_041576335.1 Anaerolineae bacterium
AAGTAAGACAGGGCCGAGTAACGTCCGCCGATGTTGGGGTCGTTGAGGAATGTATTGCGGAAACCGTATTGCTCGGCCAGCTCGGCCAGACTGCTGCCGGGATCGGTAATGGCCACAAAGTGCTCGCCGGCCCGCTCAGCGCCCACCACCTCGGCCACCCGGTTATAAAAGAATTTAAAGAAGGACAGCGTTTCAACCGTGCCACCCGACTTAGTCGAAACGATAAACAGGGTCCTGGCCGGATCGAGTTGATTAGCGTGGTCCAGAACCGCGGCCGGGTCGGTGCTATCCAGGACCGACAGCTTCAGATAACCCTCCCTGGTTCCAAAAACCTTGCTAAAAACCTCCGGAGCCAGGCTGGAGCCGCCCATGCCCAACAGCAGAGCGTGGGTGTAGCCCTCATTCCGCCCGGCTTCGGCCAATCCCTCCAAATGATGGAGATTGTCGGCCATCACCTCAGGGCTGTACAGCCAGCCCAGGCGGTTGGTGATTTCGGTGGGCTCCGGCTTCCAGACCGTATGATCGTGGGCCCAGATGCGACGGATTACATCATTGCTCCGCAGGTCGGCCAGCGCTTGGTCAACCCCAGTCTGGAAGTCACCCAAGCTGACCGATATGGATTGCCAGCCGGTCTGTAATTCTTCTCGCTTGGTCTCAATGCTCGTTAGCAAGGTCTCAAAGGACCTGATAAAGGCTGCCACGCCGTCATCTTGTAACTTCTGGGTGATAGCTGCCAAATCGATGCCCAGGTCGGCCAGGCGGGCCAGACGCGCTCGAGCGCCAACTACATCACGCTCGATGGTCAGGGCAGGCTGACCGTGATCCAGAAAAGCCTGGAGGGTGGCCGGCGGCACGGTATTGACCGTATCCGGCCCGATGAGACTGTCCACGTAGAGCGTGTCAGGATAGCTGGGGTCTTTGGTGCCGGTGCTGGCCCACAAAGGACGCTGCACCCGCGCCCCTGCCTGGGCCAATTTCTGCCACCGAGCCCCGCTAAACAGCTCTCGGAAACGAGCGTAGGCTACTCTGGCGTTGTCGATGGCGATCTTGCCTTGCAGTTCTGTATTTCCAGCTTGGTCCAGGGCAGCATCCACTACGCCATCCACCCGGCTAATGAAAAAGGAGGCCACCGAAGCCACCCGGCTGACGTCGCCGCCCGATGCCGCCAATCTTTCCAGCCCGGCAATATAAGCCTCGGCCACGGCTTCATACTGGCCCAGGGAGAAGATGAGGGTGACATTGACATTTATGCCGGCCCCGATGACCGTTTCAATGGCCGGGATCCCGGCCGGCGTCGCCGGAATCTTAATCATCACATTCGGCCGGTTCAGGGTAGTGAAGAAGCGCCTGGCGTCGGCAATAGTACCCTCAGTGTCGTGGGCCAGGGTAGGGCTGACTTCCAGGCTAACATAGCCGTCGTCACCGCCACTCTCGCCGTAGAGCGGGCGCAGCAGATCGGCCGCCTTTCTGATGTCGTCGAGGGCCAGGGTTTCGTAAATCTCGTCCACCGGCTTGCCTTCGCTGACCAAGCGTTGCAGGTCGTCATCATAATCAGCACTGCCGGCGATGGCTTTTTCAAAGATAGAGGGGTTTGAGGTCACGCCGCGCACCCCCTGGTCGAGCAGATTCTGCAAATCGCCGGAGTTTGTAAAGGAGCGGCGAATAAAGTCAAACCAAATGGATTGACCGATGCTGGTGAGTTCGTGTATTTTGGTCATAATAGTCCTCCTGATAACGTTTCGGTGGTCATCGTGCGAATTTCGTATTTCATACTGCGTATTGCGTAAAAATATCTATACTGAATACGCAGTACGCAGTACGTTTAGGTATCATTTCAGCACTGTAATGTATTATCAGTCCGTTCCGTGCCTGCCGCATCCCATTTGCCACTGATGTCCGGCCCGAGCCAACAACTCGTCGGCTGCTCGGGGACCCCAACTGCCCGGTTCATAGGTAGCCAGGGGCGGCGCTTCAGGCGAAGCCCAACCCTGCAGGATCGGGTCGATCAACCGCCAGGCCGTTTCAATGCCGTCGCTGCGGGCAAAGAGAGAGGCATCGTTTTTGAGGGCATCCAGCAGCAGCCGCTCGTAAGCATCAGGCAAGACCTTATCCCTAAAGGAGTCGCGGTAATGGAAATCCATCTCGACTGAGCGAGATTCGTTGGCCGAGTCGGGCACTTTGGTCTCAAATTTAAGATGGATGCCTTCATCGGGCTGGACGCAGATGGAGAGGGTATTGGGGGTGAAGCCCTCGGCTGCGGATAGATTGAACATGATGTCAGGTGGGGCCTGAAAACGGATGGTGATTTCGCTGCTCTTTTCTGCCAGGGCCTTACCACTACGCAGGTAAAAGGGCACACCCTTCCAGCGCCAATTGTCGATATGCAGCTTGAGCGCGGCGTAGGTGGGCGTTTGGGAGTCGGGGGCAACGCCGGAGGCGCTGCAGTAACCCTCGTATTGGGCCCGGACGGTATCGGCTAAGGGGATGGGCCGGATCGCTCCCAGGACTTTGACTTTTTCGTTGCGAATGGCATCGGCATTGAGCGAGGCCGGCGGCTCCATCGTGGCCAGGGCCAGCAATTGCAGCAGGTGGTTCTGAAACATGTCGCGCAGTACCCCGGCCTGGTCGTAATAACCGGCGCGATGGCCCACATCAACGCTTTCGGCTGCCGTGATTTGCACGTTGGCTACGTAACGCCGGTTCCAGACCGGCTCGAAGATGGTGTTGGCAAAGCGGAAAAAGAGGATGTTTTGAGCCGTTTCTTTGCCCAGATAATGGTCAATCCGGTAAACCTGACTTTCGTCGAAGGTGGCATGCACCACCCGGTCGAGCGCCTGGGCCGAGGCCAGATCGTGGCCGAAAGGTTTTTCAATAATGATGTTACGCCGGCCGTCCTCCTGGCTGGCCATGCCGGTCGCCCCCAGGTGCTGGCAGGCGGGACCGTAGAAGGTGGGTGCGGTAGCCAGGTAATAGAGCCGGTCGACTGGATCGCTTTCCTTGTCACGCAGATAGAGTTGCAGCCTGGCGTAATCATCGGGCTCATCCAGATTGCCCTGAAAATAGCTCAGCTTCGGGGCAAAAGCGTCCCAGGTACCAGGCTCATACGTGCTGCCGCCGAACTGCTCTACGCCCTCTCGCAGCCGGTCGCGGAAAATCTCATCGCTCCAGTCGCGGCGGGCAAAGCCGACAATTTGGCTCTTTTCCGGCAGGCGGCCCTTGCGGTAGTTATTGTACAGAGCTGGGATCAGTTTGCGGTGGGTTAGGTCGCCTGAGGCACCGAAGATAACGATGGTCGTGGGTTTTGTATTCGGATTGGTTTCGCTCATTTTTTTGTGCTCCTTATGTGAGATAGTGCGGACTACATACTGAGATACTGCGTACTGCATA
>JBFGLD010000925.1:0-3385 GCA_041576335.1 Anaerolineae bacterium
AATTTTACTGTCAATCTTCTTAAGCGTTGTCAGGGAAGGGGAGGAAAGTCTAACCTTCCCCCCTCCTGTGTCGGCAGCAAGACCTGGCTGAACGACATTGTGCATCCGATCGGCGATGCTATCTCGAGACAATACTGTCAAAAGCCCGACGAAAATAGCCATAATGGCTAGTCCTACCAGTATTGCGATTAAAATTCCAAGAGAGACCATAGCGTGATTACCTCAACTTACCGCGTCAACAATTTCAACCGATTGGTAAGCGAACTGAATTTGCTACCGAATTCCAGAAGGAAAAACGTTTTTCAAATTGCTTCGTCGGGCTGCTCATCTCTGTCTCAGGGACAGTGGGTTTGACTTCGTTAGAGTATGACGTTGATTGGTATGGAATCATATCAATCAGTCGTTTTGCCAGAGAAAGGACATCTCTGGCAATGGCCGAATTGTTATGCGACAGCACGAATGGTTTGCCCCGGTTAATGGAAGTCGATATTAAGGAGGTATCCTGAGCAATAGTGGCCAGGATAGGGTAACGAACCGAGGCTTCGATGTCGCCCATGCGCAGTACCTTCTGACTCTGATAGGAGGTCATGACCAGTTGCCACTTTTCGCTCGGGTCAGTTTCTGCCTCGGCCAGGTCTAAAAAGCCGCGTGTGACGCGCAGAGAGGGCAGCTCCGGCGTAGCCACCAGCAGTGTCGTGTCGACAATGTCAAGGATCTCCACGGTCCAACGATCAAGACCATTGCTCGTATTTATGACGACATACCCATCCCAACACGAGATCAATCCTTCGATTACGTCGCTCATCTGCCCCGGTTCGATAGGCGCTTCCAAAAACTGTAACCGGGAATCACCCCGAAGTACCGTCACTCCAGTCGAATGCTCTGTGGCTACGCTTCTCAGCAGTTCATTGTCTACTGATTGATCCAAGCGAATAAGGTCTAAAATTGAATGCTTGCTGAAAATGTTGAGGAAAATATCAACATCAGCTGTGCGAATATCTGCATCCACCAAGAGCACAGGTGCGTCGGCCTGATGCTTGAGGGCTACGGCAAGATTAACGGCCAGCGTCGTCACCCCAGTTCCACCTTTGGGGCTAAATACGGCAATAGATTTGGCCCGGCGAGACGTTGTGGCTTGCGTACCGTTCATTACTTCAGTTAGGCTGGCCTGGCGTTGAAGCCATAATCGGTGTACTTGCTCGATACTTCTGGATAGTTCAGTCGTATCAAATGGCTTCAACAAGAAGCTTTGGGCTCCAGCCAACATCGCCTCACGGACAAAATCCATCTCCGTGTTTTTAGCCGTTACAAGAATAATTATCCCGGTAGCATACAGAACCAAGTTTTGAATCCATTCCGTATCGAGTACGCCATCTCCCGAGCTGTCGGCCAGAATAACATCGATGTGACCCTGTTTGATGCGCGGTAAGGCTTGCCCGACCGACTCCACCCTGCCGACCACATGGTAATTATGCTCTTGTAAGGAGAACTGCATCCAGTCAATCGTCGGATCGTATTTCGCGATAATCAAGACGTTTAAAGCTATGTTATCTATTTGATTCATGATTTCCCTTTCTATTGCCCTAACATACTGCTGCTATGTTTCAAATTGTGTTAACAATGATAGATTCTCTATAATGTTGCTGTTTATCGAACCGGCCTGGGAGCGGTGAAGCGATACCGTTCGGCAATCGTATTGATTGTTGCCGCGTCCACCTCAAATATGCGCCGATTGTCTGAGGCGCGTAAGGCCAAATTGATCGCGGCCTGGGTATCAATCGCGTATTTAAGCACCACCGAGTCTTGGGGCTCTATGGCCAGAATAAGCGTTTTAGGTATCCGGGCGTTGGGATCGGCGGCAGCGTCACCGTCCTTACTCTCTTCGCCGGAAGGTGGCGGCTTGTATATAATTTGGAGTATTTCCAGGTCTTGGATGGAATAGATGGAGACTTTACCCCCCGTGCCTTCTATTTCGCCAACCACATCGGTGCTAAAAAGAAGGTCAACGTGATCACCGGGCAGCAAAATGCCCTCCATGGAGAGCTGATCCGTGGCCGGTAAGGCATAAGCGACCAATTCCTCACCGAGGGCTTCGTTAAAATTGAGCGTCTCTGTAACAATGTCGGTCGGCTGGAGACCAGATGAGGAAAAACTGTCGACCAGATTTTGAGCCAACAAAACCTGACCGGCGGCAATGAATCGGTTGGCAATACGGCCAACCGCATCTTCTGTCTTAAATATAGCCCCGCTTGGCACATCTGCGAGGGGACGTTCCTCTGTACTGACATCGGCCAGTCGAATGACCGCCCGTTCGTTAATCAATTGTTTGGCAACCACCACGGTCTGCGTGGATTCTTTTTCCTCGACCGTACTTGCTTGCTGAGTTACGACTCGTTGAAAAACGAAATAGCTTATCCCAGCTGCGACGATGGCCAGTAACAGTCCGGCCAAAAGCCAAAATACACCACGTCGTCGATTCATAATTTTTTACCTCTAGTCCAAGTTGAAGATGTTATTGAGTAATTGCGAAAGTATTAACTGGTTTGTTACGCCAACGCTGCGGTTGCTATGCTCTGATCACCTCTTCTCCGTTTTCGGGATGAACCATGCATGTGTTTTACTACTCCCAGGGAATCAGACGGGCTCTTAAGCCGTAAGTCAAATCACTGGGATCGGTCATTAACCTAGAGACAACACGTCCCCGAACGGAATTAGCCGGCGGGGGGCTTGGATCCGTTGGATCAATGAGATTGGGGCCATTATAATAACCGACCACTTGCAGCGCCGCATATCCCAAAATCTCAAGGTAATCCTTGGGGGCCGTTCCCGGGTCGGTAACAAGAATGTATAATTTGAAGGTTTGTGTCATACTGCCAGCGGAAACCAGAAAGGGAAGTTCATAAGGCGTCGCGCTGGCGACGGCATTATTTTCTATTTTGATGTTAAGGTTAAAAGTGGACCCCGGATGGTTAGTGTTGGTATTTTTGGACCAGGGGGGCGCACTTACCCAAGTAAAGCCGGTTGGTAAAGCGCCGCCGGTGTAGTTTACAGTCACCGGCTGATTACCGGCCCCGGCCCATAGGTCCAGTTGAACGCTATACTTGGCCTGTTTGCCCTTAGCCACCGCAAGAAAAGGATAAGTCTGTTCGGTGTTGGTGGGGGTGCCAGTGACGGCAGGTAGATCGCGCTGAACACCGTTGACTTCGTCACCAACAGTCATAATGCCGGCCCAATAGCGCCTGACGTTGGTACCGCCCATCTTATTGTCGTTAGCCGAGATATAAAACATGTGGGTGCCGGTGACCACGTGAGTCGTCGTACCGACCGTTGTTACGGTCGGGGTAACGTGCAGGGTGATAGTTCGCTGATTGATGCCGTTGCGCCC
>JBFGLD010000926.1:0-3372 GCA_041576335.1 Anaerolineae bacterium
ATCCTATACGGTTCTATCTCGAATTGTGCTATTATACCTATACCAATCGAACGGGCTTGAACCATTTTGCGGCAATAAGCTAAAATTACGTCCGGCGCTGCTGCGACTATGGCAACGATCAAAAATTCGAAATGAAAACATGTCCAAATCACCCATCGTTCTTAGCGTCGAAGACGTTCGTGAAAACCGGGAACTGATTAGAAGAATCCTCGAGAGTAAGGGGTATACGGTCATAGACGCGGTCGATGCCCGGGACGGTATCGAGAAAGCCAACAAGATCCGTCCTGATTTGATTTTGATGGATATCAATCTGCCCGATCTCGACGGGTTTACCGCCGTTACCCGCATTCGCAGTTTTGCCCATTTAAGCACGGTTCCCATTATAGCGATTACCGCCCGCAACGCCGTCAATGATCGAGAACGGGCCATAGCAATCGGCTGCGACTGCTATCTTAACAAACCGATTAAGTTTGACCAACTCCTCTCCGAAGTTGCCCGCTATATTGAAAAAGGCCACGACCACGAAGATGGCATTTCGACCCCCCGCGAGTATTATTTACAGGAACACAGCGTATCCTTAAGCATTCAGCTTGAACGTAAACTTAACGAATTACAAGCCGCTTACGACCATCTCAAGCATTTTGAAGAAGCCAAGAGAAATTTTATTTCTGTGGCCTCGCACGAATTAAGAACCCCGCTTACCGTTATTCATAGCTATGCTCAAATGATTCAATCGCTCCCCTCAATCAGTCGGGACAAAAAGGCCCAAGAGTTCCTGGCCGGAATGTCTAAAGGCGTCCAGCGCCTTCAGAACATTATCAATGATATGGTTAGTGTCGTTCGGGTTGAATTGGCCAATGCAAATTTTGAGTTTAAACCCGTTTTGCTGAGAGAGGTCATTTTCGCGGTCGAACAAGGGCAAAGCCGGGCCGCCGTAGACCGCCGCATCACCCTGGCGCTTAACATCGCCAATAATCTACCTATGATCAATGCCGACGCCGAACAACTCGAATCAGCACTCGGTCGAATTGTAAGTAATGCGATCAAATATACGCCGGATGGCGGCCAGGTAACCATTTCTGCTTCTGTATTAGAAGACTTCCACACGGACGCCCATTCCTTTATTCAGCTTATGATTGTCGATACAGGCGTAGGCATTGCGCTCGACAAACAGCATTTAATATTCGAAAAGTTCAGCACGGCCTCAAACGTGGCCCTACACAGCAGCAGTAAAACTCAGTTTATGGGTGGGGGCGCGGGGCTGGGGTTAGCGATCGCCAAGGGCATCGTGGAGTCCCATCAGGGCCGAATTTGGGTAGAAAGTGATGGGTATGATCCGGTAAGATTGCCGGGCAGCAAATTTTTTATTCTGCTTCCCGCCCTGCAAGCACGCCCGTAATTGCTCTTGCCATGCCGCGTCATCCCGACTGACGTCGGGATTTTTTGATTCTAAGAACCGTAAACATAAAATTTGAACTTGGTCAATTTTCTGAGATGTGGGGTTGGCATTATAATGAGCCTGGTAATTGCCTCCCGACAAGGAAATTTTAATGAGACATCTCACAATATTTTTGTACAAAAAGGCCGGCCAATACTCGGGTCTGCTGTTGTTAAGCCTAATTCTGGCCGGCTGTGGTCAAAGCACCACGCTCGGCCAATCTTCTGGGGCCGCCGCAGCTGGATCTCCTATATTCACGTTACCCACAAGCGCTCCAACCGTCAAGTCGACCCCGGTCAACACCCGTGTGTTACCATTGGACAGCTTAACCCCCAGCCCGTCTCCAACAATCACGCCCATTCCCGACGACGTTCGCGGGTTGGTGGTACAGGTGATCGATGGTAATACGATTGCGGTTGTGCTCGAGGGTGACTCACCTCGGCAGGCCTACGAAGTCCGCTACCTTGGCATTGAAGCGCCGCCTAATACGCCCGGCCAACCGTGGGGCGTCGTCGCCTACGAAACAAATCGCAAGATTACCAATCTAAAAGTGGTGCGCTTAGTTCGTGACCAGTCTGATCTTGATGATGAAGGCCGTTTGCTTCGTTATGTCTATGTCAATAATCAGTTGATCAGCATCATTTTGGCGGAACAGGGGTTAGCGCGTGCAGCGGTTAGCGAACCTGACACCAGTTTTGAGACCGACATTTTAGAGGCCGAAGCTCGGGCTCGTGAAGGCCGTTTGGGTATTTGGAACAACTCGTCACCTACGGCAACCCCCACCCGCGGCCCGCCCTTGGCCGCTACGACAGACGGCTCAACCGAGCCACAATCCGCACCCCAAGAGACCCCCGAAGCCACCACGGAGCCAACCGACCAGGCTGACTTGACTACTCCAGAAACAACAACGCCGACCCAAACGCCCACCATGACCCTTGAGCCAACCGCAACTGAGGTAGGGGTTACGGTCACGGCCACGTCGGCAGCGAGATCCACCACAACCACTACGCCTCAACCAACGCCCGACGAGACTGACTCTAGCAATTTATTGGGGCCACGATAACCGAATTTAGAAATTATCAAGGCTTAACCATAAAGGCTCTGGAACGCCTGACGTAACTCTCCGCCGCAGCGCGATTGTGCTTTATTTCTTCCGAGGTTAAGGGACGCACGACTTTGGCCGGACTGCCCATAATTAGAGAAGCAGGCGGGAAAACTTTACCCTGGGTCAGGAGTGAGTTAGCACCAACAATACAATTTTCGCCGACTACCACCCCGTTCAGCAACACCGATCGAATGCCGATGAGCGTATTATTCCTGACCGTGGCCCCGTGGATTACGGCGCCATGCCCCACGGTAACCCCGGCTCCAATAATCGCCGGAAAGCCAGGGTCGGCGTGAAAAATTGCCCCCTCTTGAATATTACTGCGCGGTCCAATTTTGATCGGGCTGGTATCGCCGCGGAGGGTGGCATTAAACCAGACACTGGTTTTTTCGGCCAACGATACGTCACCAACGATCACGACTCCATCCGCCACAAAAGCAGTCGAATCGATTTGTTCCGGTCGAAACTGCGTGTTTACGACCATGTAGTTCTCCTTTGGCTTAAGGCTGCGGGGCCATTTTAGCACAAAAACTACCATTGCGCCCACTTTGTGAAACAAGGGCCTACATAACTTTGCTGACCTGGTCAACCCACATTATAATTAGGCCAGCTTGGGCGACGCCTTATTCACGCCATAAAGCGCGCGTCGTAGCCACGTCCGTCCGCGATCAAAGAGGCAAGTTGTAACCCATATCAAATTTAGGCCGGAAATAATAATGTTGTGCGACAAAAGGGAGCAATGAACTAATGCTATTGAAACCGGAAGAAAAAAAACAAATTGCTGTATTGCTTAGCGCCCGGATCGACATTCCGTGGGTGCCGGAGCACA
>JBFGLD010000927.1:0-3371 GCA_041576335.1 Anaerolineae bacterium
ACGAGGGGGGGCTGATTGGTTGGATTCTCAGTAAGCTCACCGGTGCACCGCTGGTATTTGATTTCCAGGGCAGCCTTACCGCCGAAATGATCGATCACCATTTTTTGCGGCAACAGAGTCCTTTCTACAAGCTGCTGTACTGGCTGGAAACCCGGATTGATCATGCGGCTGATGTTATTCTGACCAGCTCCACCCACGCGGCCCACTTGCTCATTGAAACGTTTGGCCTGCCGGCTGACAAAGTCGATCCAACTCCGGACTGTGTCAATGCCGAAACTTTTCACCCCGGTAACTTCTCTGACGAAGACAAACGGCAGCTAAAAGAAGCACTCGGTATTCCCTCAAACAAAAAACTTGTGGTGTATCTGGGTCTATTAGCTCCTTATCAGGGCACCGAAAAGCTGCTCGAAAGCTTGCTGCATCTGGGTGCGACACGCGGCGACTATCATTTATTGTTAATGGGTTTCCCCGGAGTCGAGCGCTATAAAGCCCACGCCCGCCTGCTTGGCGTGGCAGATTTAGTGACTTTCACCGGTCGAATTCCCTATACCGAAGCAGCCCGGTACCTGGCTCTTGGTGATATTGCCGTGGCCCCCAAAGTGTCGGCCACCGAAGGTAGTGCCAAAATTCTAAATTATATGGCGCTCGGCTTGCCGACGGTCGCTTTTAATCTGCCGGTTAGCCGTGAATTTTTGGGAGACGGGGGCATCTATGCAACTGAAAGCAGCAGTCCTGCCTTGGCGGTTGCCCTGAGTCGCGCGTTAGACCTTACGTCATCCGAGCGGGCTCAGTTGGGCCGCTATGTGCGCCAGCGCGTCACAAATCATTTCTCGTGGCAGCAAACCGGGGAACAGCTTGAGGCTGTTTACCGGGCCCTGCTGGCCGGCGAGCCACTTCCGACGGCAAACAAAATAACGACCACCTCTCGTCGATTGCCCGAGAACCTCTGAGTCAATCAATAACCTCGCCACACCCAGTAATGTTTCTTGACCGCATCCTTTTCATTTTCACCTGTCTCAAAAGTCCAGAAGTCGGTATTAGGTAACCCATTTACTTTGGCCTCGACAATATGAAAGATGTAGCGTGTCCAGAGCCCGGGGTAAGACAGCGACTCGGATTCTCTTTGAATTTGCCGGTAAGTTGAAGGAGCAATTTCAATATCCTGATAGTCTAGCCCGAGTTCTTCTTGTAAGCAGCGAATGGCCGCATCGACAAAATGCTCGCCTCGTCTCATTTTTTCGCTGGGAGGATGGTTGCGTCGTCGTCTGCGGTTGTCGACGAATTCCTGTTCCGCCTCAATCAAAATATCGTTACCCTTGCGCACGATCACCTGGGTGACCGGGATGATCCGGAGAGCCGGATCAGCCTGAAGTCGCGATTCGCCGCTCGAAATTTCGTCCCACAAGTTTTCAACGGTTTTGGCGGTGCCGCGTCCCCAACGACATATATCTATTCCGTTCGAGACAAGCCAGCTTCTTAACTCGTCGATAGTTTGAAACTGTTTAAGGAGCGCTATTTTGGAGGTTTGAGCTTTGGGGCTAGCCTTTTTTGACATAAATTCGCCTCACGACCGGCAGCGGCTATGCTGCCCGCCTTTGATAGTTCGCCGGACGGCTCAGTCGTATGTGGACACGTTCCGGTTTCTGCGGTGTTCAGTTGAGGTTCTAGTATAACATTTCAACATACAAAAAAAAATAAGCAACATGGGCTAGCTGTATTCGGTCTATTAATCTACGAAAACAAGGCGATTTCCTTCAATATTCGGTCGAATTGTAAGGTTACTCAAAACACATTGCCGTTTGTCACAAGACGTGGTACTATAATCGCCGGTCAATCCACCCTTACGCTTCGCTTCATTTCGATACTTTTTTCAGGAGATAAAAATATGTCTGACAGCAGTTCCCCGCAAACATACGAAAATATTATTGCCCGGCAGGAGGGCAAAGTTGGTATCGTTCAGATTAACCGTCCCAAAGCTTTGAACGCGCTCAACAGCCCGACCATGGCCGAAATTATTGAGGCTTTAGAGGCTTTTGATCTTGATGAGACTATTGGCTGCATGGTGCTCAGCGGCAATGAGCGGGCCTTCGCGGCCGGGGCCGACATTAAACAAATGGCCGAGGCGTCGCCGGTCGAGATGATGAACACCCCTTTTATTGATTACTGGGATCGCTTCGTTGCTATTCGAAAACCCGTAATTGCCGCGGTAAGCGGCTGGGCCCTGGGGGGAGGTTGTGAGTTAGCCATGGTCTGCGACATGATTGTTGCCTCCGAAACGGCTCGATTTGGCCAGCCGGAAATTAATCTTGGCATTATCCCCGGCGCCGGCGGCACCCAGCGCTTGACTCGCGCGGTCGGCAAGACCATTGCTATGGAAATGGTGCTCAATGATCGCCGCCTCACCGCCACAGAAGCCGAACACTACGGTCTGGTCAATCGCGTTGTGCCTGCCGAGCGCTATCTGGGCGAGGCAATTCGCCTGGCGGCTGAAATCGCCGAGCGAGCGCCGGTAGCAGTCCGCCTGGCCAAAGAGGCGATTAATCAAGCCTTTGAAACTAGTTTAACGCAAGGCATGTTTGTCGAGCGGCGTTTGTTTACGACCCTCTTCTCTACAACCGATCAAAAAGAAGGTATGGCTGCTTTTATCGAAAAACGCCCGGCGGCCTGGAAAGGGAATTAAGGCTTTAGGTTGCAAAGTTGGAGACGATGAGCGAACCGAATCAACCTATCTCCCACATTGGCGTGATCGGAGCAGGCACCATGGGGTCGGGCATTGCCTTGGCAGCCCTGTTTGCCGGGCTAGACGTAACGCTGTATGACATTGCCCCGGACATATTGGAACGAGCCCGGCAGTATATCCAGAAATTTTTGGCGCGCAAAGGCAAAGAGCCGGCCCTGGTCCAATTGATCCTAACCGATCAATTGGACAATTTGGCCGGGGTATCTGTAGTGATCGAAGCCGCCCTGGAAGATTTGGCGCTTAAGCAAGAACTGTTTGGCAAATTGGATGCCATCTGCCCGCCACCCGCTGTTTTGGCCACCAATACCAGCACACTGCCTGTCACCGCCATTGCGGCAGCGACGAGCTCCCCGGAACGGGTCGGGGGCATGCATTTCTTCAACCCGGCCCCGGTAATGCCTTTGGTTGAGGTGGCTCGAGCGGCCCAAACCAGCGAGGCCACGGTGCAGACGATAGTGGCCTTAGCCCTACAGCTGGACAAAACCCCGGTAGTTACGCGCGATATGCCCGGTTTCATCGTCAACCGCGTCGCTCGCCCCTTCTATCTTGAAGCACTCCGTTTAGTTGGAGATGGAGTCGCTACGCCCGAACAGGTGGACCAGGTGGTGCAGCTGGGCGGTCATTTTCGAAT
>JBFGLD010000928.1:0-3369 GCA_041576335.1 Anaerolineae bacterium
GCAATTCCAATCAACATTGCGCTCAGAACGAGCTTTCCGCGTACGACTAGCGGGAAGATAGACCGGCGCGAACTGCAAATTCAGACTGCTAAGGCCGGCGAACCCAGTTTACCATATGAAAAAATGTAGCGCAGATTGCTAATCGGCGAATTGGCACTCCAGCATTTCTATTTTTTAGGGAGAAAAATAAATGTTAATGACCGAGGGTTTAACCCAATTCATTGCACAAGAGCTTTTAATTGACCATGATGAGGTTAGTCTAGCGGAAGATGATGACCTTTTAACCACCGGTTTAATTGACTCTTTAGGAATCATGCGCTTGGTCGCCTTTATCGAGGAAACGTTTGAGAAAAAGATCCCCTATGAGGATATCACTATCGAGAACTTCCGAAGTGTAAGGACACTGGTGAATTATTTACAGAAACAGCAATGAATTTTTAAGGGATATAACACATGAGCGATGTGATAATTATCGGTGGTGGCCCTGGTGGGTCTGCTATGGGCTGCTATTTATCAAAAGCAGGGATCAGCAATACCATCATTGAGCAAGCGATTCATCCTCGCCCTCACGTGGGCGAGTCGATGGTTACGGCCTCGGTTCTGGTGTTTGAGGAACTAGGCATTATGGACAAGCTCCACAACGCGGGCTTTGTCAAGAAATTTGGTGCGTCTTGGCACCCCCCCATGAGCAAGGGCGAGTTCGATATCTCATTCGATGAATTTCCCCAAGAAGGGATTGATATTGATTATACCTACCATGTCGATCGCAGTAAATTCGATCTGATGCTGCTCAAGCACGCGGAAAGTCTTGGCTCGAAAATTTATCAAGGGGTGCGGGTCAACAAGGTTCTGTTTGAAGATGGCTTTGCCAGAGGCGTTCAGGTTCGGATGGGTGATCAGGATGTTGATTTACCGGCACGCCTTGTGGTCGATGCCAGTGGGCGCGGAACCGTTCTGGGCCGTCAGCTCAAGCTCAAGAAAAAGGATGCAATCTTTAACCAAAGTGCCGTCCATGCTTGGTTTGAAGGGGTTAATCGCGGAGAAAATGAGTGTACTGCCGACTATATCCACATCTACTTTTTGCCCGTTGAGCGGGGCTGGTCGTGGCAAATTCCCATTACAGATACGATTACCTCGGTGGGAGTAGTGATGGAAAAAGCGGTATTCCAGGAATCAATTCTTACACTTGAAGACTTTTTCCAAAGCCATGTTGAATCGAGCCCGGATTTAGCTCGGGCGATGCGTAAAGCGACGCGGGTAAATGAGCTAAAAACAGAGGGTGATTATAGCTACAGCATGGAAAAATTTGTCGGCAATGGCTTTGTACTCGTGGGCGATGCTGCCCGCTTTGTCGATCCGATTTTTTCATCGGGCGTGAGCGTGGCCTTATTTAGTGCCAAATTCGCCGCTGAACAAATTCAGTACGCTTTCGAGATTGGTGATTTTAGTGAAGCAACTCTCCGTCCGTACGAGGAAAAATTACGCAGTGGGGTTGAAATTTGGTACGAATTTATTCGGCTTTACTACAAGCTAATGCATGTCTTTACTTACTTTATTCAGCATAAAAAGCATCGCTTGCAGGTACTGCGTCTCCTACAAGGGCAAGTTTATGATCGTAAAAATGCCCAAGTTCTGGATGAAATGAGGAACTTTATTGAGGCGGTCGAAAGCTCCGATAATCATATCCTCAAACCGTACTTAACCTCGATGCCGATTAACTAGAAGTAATGAATAAAAACTCTGAAATAACGACACAATCTAACCTAACTCGCACTCAATTTATGATTTGGATGGGGCAAAAACTCAATCCAGAACTCCCGCTGTATAACATGATCCGTACTTTCACCATCACAGGACCGCTCGATCCTGATCGCTTCTTATCTGCATTTCAGGCGGTTGTCGACCAAAGCGATGCCTTACGTACGATCATCGAGGAAAAAGACGGAGTTCCGTACCAGCGCGTCCTCGAAAAACAGCCTGAGGCAATTGATTTCCATGACTTCTCAACCGAAGCAAATGGAGCAGATCGGCTGGATGAATGGTTGGCCCAACGGAGTCAGCGATGCTTTGCCTTAGATACCGGGTTATTTGATGCGGTTCTCATCAAACTGAAGCCGGATAAATTTGTGTGGTACTTAAACCAACATCATTTGATTGCCGATGCCTGGTCTGCCTCTCAAATCTATAGCTATGTCGCCGGCTGCTATCAGGCGCTACAACATAATCGACCAGCTGAAATGCCGATCCTGCCGGCTTATCAAGATTATTTGCACTACGAGCAAACATACCGCCACTCACCACAATATGCTAAGGCTGAAGCCTATTGGCGTGGCAAATTAGCGACCCCACTTAAAGCAACCAATTTCTATGGGCGAACCGTTGAGGGCGCAGGATTGCGTAGTCAGCGGGTGAAATTTGAGTTGGGGGCTAAACGCTCCCAAGCCGTTAAACGACTGGCCCAGATGCCAGGTTTCACTGCCCCATCACCTGACATGTCACTATTCAACCTTTTCTCGGCAACGTTTCTAACCTATTTACATAAAATCAACGGTGAATCGGCGGTAGGGTTTGGCACCCCATTTCACAACCGCATGTCTCCCGCCTTTAAGAAGACCGTGGGTTTGTTTATCAATATGTATCCTTTCCGGTTTGACCTTGCTTCGGACGAGACGTTGGCCTCTCTGGTCCGAAAGGTCCGAAGTGAGCTCTTTTCCACCCTGCGCTACGCCAACCACAATATCAACGACAGTGAGTACGACAAAGCCTATGACGTTGTTATGAATTATCTTACGGTCTCATTTTCTGATTTTGCCGGTTTAGCCATGCAGCCGGAGTGGCATCATTCAGGATTCGGTGACAGCAACCACGGGCTGCGACTGCAAATTCATGATTTTGCCGATAGCGGCAACTTCGATCTTTACTTTGACTTCAATGAAGATGTGTTTGATGAACCCCGGCAGCGCTGGGCCATCCAACACTTTGTACACCTCCTGGATCATCTGATTGCTAACCCCGAGCAACCCATAAGCCAGCTTTGCCTATTATCTGAGGCTGAATGGCAACGATACATCACTGATTTTAACCAAACAGCGGTTACTTATCCGGTTGATCGAACCGTCTCGCACTTGTTTGAGCTGCAAGTTATCAAGACCCCCGAAACGGCTGCCCTTCAGTTTGGGTCGCAGACTTTAACCTACGACCAACTTAATCGACAGGCCAATCAGTTGGCCCACTACCTGATTGCCCAAGGCGTTGGGCCGGATCAGTTGGTCGGACTTTGTGTAGAGCGCTCGCCCGCGGCGGTGATTGGGGTGCTCGGGGTGCTAAAGGCTGGGGCGGCCTATGTTCCCCTCGATCCGACGTACCCCC
>JBFGLD010000929.1:0-3360 GCA_041576335.1 Anaerolineae bacterium
GCCAAGCGATAATTTCTCGGCCCGCTGGAGCCGGTGGGTAACCTTTCCAACCGGCATCTATCGCTTGCATGCCCGGGCTGATGACGGTATTCGAGTTTACCTCGATGGGAATCGAGTCATTAATGAATGGCATGGCAGCAGCGGCAGTACTACATACACGATCGATTTAAGTTTGAGCGGGTCTCGTTGGATTGTGGTGGAATATTACGAAAATAGCGGTATGGCGCTGGCTAAGTTCTGGTGGGAGCAATTGAGTCCAACGCCAACGAATACGCCGACCGCTACCCATACCCCAACGCCAACCCAAACGCCTGTAACCCCGACCGCTACCCATACCCCAACAGCTACGCCCACGCCCACCGACACGCCGGTTACGCCAGCGGCCACGGAGACGCCGACAGCTACGCCGACGGTCACCCCAACTGCGACCCTTACATCGACTCCGAGCCTGACCCCTTCGCTGGTGCTCACACCAACATCGGGGGGTGCGGACACGACCGTAACCGTCAGCGGCATGGATTTTCCTGTTAGCACCCCGGTTGAATTATATCTCGGGAAGGTGATTAAGGTGCCTTTTGCTACGGGAACGACCGATACAGACGGGAATCTCAACCTAACCTTTGTGCTGCCGGCCGAATGGCCGGCGGGAACGCCTATTGCGGCCGGACCGTTGGCTTTTACGGTTAGGCCGGTTGGCGCAGGCCTTCCGGCTTCGGCAGTCATTAATTACGCCTCACCCTAGGATCAATGGCCTAGGCTGAGTTTCACTTTTGACTTATGAAAAATCCGTCTTTTGACCGATGTTTGCCCAACCGGTCTATGATACATTAGAGACGAGTAGTTTGTTAAGCAATTAGACCATGCAAAGCTGTGAAAAATTTTGCTTAACTGAGTTTCGAGGAGAATTCAGATCATGAAACGCAGAAGAATAATAAGATTGACCGTTAAGCTCGGTTTATTTGCCCTGACCCTCATCTTGGGCGTGCTGACCGCGCTCAATATGGGTGAAACCGAAAGTTTGGCGCGGGTTGATTTGACCGGCGCGTCCGTTAATATGATGACCACGGCTGTCGACGGTAACACCTTGTATGCGGAGGTAGCTCACGACTCGCAGTTGACCGGCTTGTATCGCAGCACGGACAATGGCCGCACCTGGGAGATGCTCGGTGAGGGACCAGGATCGCCGGTTAACGTTCTGACTGTCCATTCCGGCAACGAAGGGATATTCTACGCTGGCGGTCCCGGCGGGGCGATGGAAACGACAAAGAATTTATGGCGCAGCGTGGATAGTGGTCGAACGTGGCAAAAGTTTAATCTCAACTTACCGGCCAGCCCCCATCGTGTGCTTCCTGATATTACGACCCTGGCTGTTGATCCCCAACAGCCCCATATTCTCTACGTGGGCACGGATGGGCAGGGCGTATATCGCTTCGACGATAGGGTTCTGGGCTACGAATTGGTCGGTGGCACCTCGCTTTACAATGCCCACATTAAGAGCTTGGTCGTGGGGACGGACAGCCAACTCTTTACCTTGACCAACGAAGGTCTCTTTGCGGTCCGGGATAACGTCTGGCAAAAATTAGATACACCTGATGCCCTGACCGGCTTAGTGGCCCTACCAAATGAATCGCAGACACTCCTGGGTGGAAGCGTTTCAACGGGGGTTTATCGCTCTAACGATGGCGGTCAAACGTGGAAACGAATCGGCCAAGGCTTGGACCTGATTCCCGGCGCTGCGCTGCGGATTACGGCCATAGCGGTCGATGAAGAAAACCACAATCATCTGACTGTGGCCACAGCTTACGGCCTCGGCAGCCAATTTGCCCCCGGCAGCATCTACGAAAGTAACGATCAGGGTGAAAACTGGTCGAAAATCGTCGACCTAGATGGTCTGGTCACGAACCTGTCTATCAATAAAGGTGTCATTCACGCGGTGACTGCTGATGGCCTGGTCCGGTACGGTAAGGTGGACGAACAATTATACGATCGGATTTCGCCGTCGTCTCCGGTAGTAGATAAGGTGAGTGCCTTGGCCAGGCCTACCGGTATCCAGGTCGCCGTCTTGGTCTTGACGGTTGGGTTGGCCGGTTTAATATTACTAAACCCGATGCGTTGGTTTGAGCGATGGAGTAACTCGTGACGGCGCGGTCACCAGACAGACGTGAGTTAGCCTGGAGTTTGTCTATATATGTGGGGTGAGAAGCGAGAAATGATGAAAAGAACGCTGATAATAGCCGGCTTAGGAATGTTAATCTGGTCCACGAGTTTGTTGTGGCCCGACGTAAACTCAACTCTTTCGCTGTCGACGCTGCTCGGGTTGGCTGCCGGGTTGGTAATAGTGGTTCTGATCCAACAGTGGTTTGATCCGAAAATGCGCTCGCAATATCAGCCTCACGGCGATGACTCCGAGGAAGCCACTTGTGCCGGCACAACCCGCCCGTTACCGGCACCATGGCCAGCTCCGCCGACCCGACCGCTGTTTGCGATTGAGGATTTGGCTTCTTACCCCACCCGGCCAATGCTGCTCACTTCGGTATCAAATCATGCTTCCCGGCCGACTCGCCCGGTAGCGATCTAATTTATTTCTTCCGGTTAGACACTGTCCTGGAACTCCCTGTTATTGGCGTTACAGGCGGGCGAGATAGCTCCACCGGCGATCACATCCATAGCCTCGTTGAAGCCGTAGTTTCCGTGATTAGGGCTAAGATTAAGACGCGCGTCTTTTGCGCAGTGAGATTTTTGGCCCCTTGGCCAACAATCTTGTTAAGGTCTTGGCCGGCACCGGGCGGCTAAAGAGAAAACCTTGAAGCTCGTCACACTGCTGCTCCTTCAAAAAAGCCAGCTGGTCTTTGGTTTCTACACCCTCGGCGATTACTTTTAGTTTCAGGCTGTGAGCCATAGTGATGATGGCTTTTACAATGGCCGCATCGTCTGCAGTCATTTCTTTGATGAAGGCCTGGTCGATTTTTAGGGTGTTGAAGGGCAAGTGCTTTAAAAGACCCAGCGAAGAGCCGATGCCAAAATCATCAACCGAGATTTGAATGCCCAAGGCGGTCAGTTGCTCTAAGCTCGCCAGAATCATAGCCACGTCCTTCATAGCAGTCTGTTCAACGATTTCTAGTTCTAGCGTATTTGGAGCCAAGCCGGTTTCTTTAAGGACTTCCCCAATGGATCCCAATAAGTGTTTCTGTTCGAATTGGCGAGCCGACACGTTGATCGCGACTCGTAGTGTTGGATAATCGGTCTCTTGCCAGGCTTTAACCTGGGTACAGGCGGTGCGCAATACCCAATCGCCGATCGGGACGATCAAGCCAGTTTCTTCTGCCAGATAGATAAATTCGCTGGGGCCGATGAGACCCC
>JBFGLD010000930.1:0-3360 GCA_041576335.1 Anaerolineae bacterium
CAGGTACCGAAGCGGGTTCACCGAAACTCTGGCTGGGTAAAAGAGGTCGTTCGACCAGGGCATCGGCTCCAAATAAAATGACTCCGGCGCGATCGTCCGGCTTCATTGTGGTCATGGCCTGGCGGATGTAATTGAGGCCCGCCTGCCGGCCGTGCTGGCCAGTACTATCCGAGACATCAAGCAAAAAGACGGTGGCCAGCTTATTACTTCGCTGTACGCGGCTAACCCCGGCCAAGGCCAGGACGATCAGCCCAATAATGAGGCCACGCACGATGAGGCTAACTATCTGGCGTACATGCTGATACGAACTGTGCCGGGGCCAGGCGATAGCTACTATTGCGGGGATGAGCAGCAAAAGAAGTAGAACCGAGGGATTGGTGAAGCTCATCGCCCCTCCCCCCGCCAGTAAACCCACCACTCTACCAGCAGGACGCCTAACGCGAGCAACGCCAGGCTCCACCACCACTCACGCTGGCCGGTTAGTGATTGATTAATTGCGGCTTCATCCGTCCCCAAGCTCTCAAGCTCGTTGGGCTGAATATCGGACTCTAATTCAGACAGGAGGTTGATCACGAACTTGATTAGCAGCGTTGGCTTGTCACGTCCGGGCTCTTGGGCCAATACCTCATAAACGCCCAGAGCATCGGTCTGGCTAAATGTGCCCTCGCTGGGGGGGACAGCGGCCTGTGTACCGTCCGGCGATTTGACAACCAAAACATTTGCTGCCGTGGCTGTAGGCAAGTCGACGCTTTGACCGGCCTGGCGGATTTGCCCCTGCATAGAATTGTTTGTAGGTACGAGCCAACGGGTCAGGTTGACCATCAGAATTGGAAAATCAATCTGCAAAGGCAAATCTGACTGGTGCAAATCGAACGCAATCACCGCGACGCGCTGCGTACCCGTTTGTCCTGCCATGACGAGTGGTCCACCCCGCGCCTCAACCAAAGACCGGGCCCAAGAGGGCGGCTTAATCGCCTGGGCCCGTGCGACCTGGAGATTATTGAGCTTGACGTAGGACAGCAGCGGATCGTTGCTCTGGAGACGAGTGAGGCGGGTCTGGGTGATCACGCCGCTGACTTCGAATAAATGTGTTGAAGCAGGTGGGGCAATGAACAGCAAGTTGCTCTCCGACAAGGATTCGCGGGCGTTACCGGGCGGCACAGCACGATCGAAAATTACCAGATCAAAGCGAGCCTGGGGTAAGGGTTGATCCGGTGCAGTTCGCTGCACTTTTATGTCAGGCAGCAGGGCTAGCGCCCGCTCCAAGAAAAGGTTCCCTTCGCCTACCAGCAAAATGCGGCCGGGGGCGGCACTGCGCAGAGCCCAGGCCGTGTCGTCGGCGGGCAGCGCATCGTCGCCGGTCAGTTGGGCCTGCACCTGTCGCGTGTTGAGGGGCAGGCCGCTAAGGGTTAGGCTGGCGCCAGCGCGGGCCGGGATGTCCAGCCGGCGAGCATCATAAAGCTCGCCGTTCACCTCAATTTCAACCAGCCGGCGGACCGGCCTTGAGGCCGCATTGAGAACGCGCAAAAACAACTCAGGGCCGTTAGTACCATCGCGCAGGGACAGCGCGACCAGGCCCTGATTGTCGGCGCTGTGACCAATGGGGATAAATGTAACCGGCGCCGGAAAGCTGGGTAAAGTGATTCGCGGCGGACGACCCCGGACCGATGAAGGATCCGCCTGCTCTACCACAAGATTTTTCGAAGTGAGACTCGGTCCGACAGCGCCGTCGCTCACGATCACCACAGTTGCTTCCGGGAAGGTAGCCGCACTGGCGGCGGCCAGGGTCAGGGCAGCCTCCCAGTCAGCCGGGCCGTAACTGGGTTTGGCCCTTCTCAGGAGCTGGCCCAAAGCGGTGCGGTCAGTCGAGGCAGAGGCCAGGACACGCGGCGTCCGCTCAATCGTGATAAGTGTTACCGCGTCGTCAGAGGCAAGACTTCCAATAAGATCCGATACAGCCTCTTGTGCTGCGGCAAAGCGGCTCGGCAATACGTCCCTGGCCTGCATGCTGGCCGAGGCATCCAACAGGATGACGACGTTGCCCTGCACTCTGGCCTGTACGGTGAAGTAAGGCCGGGCCAAGGCCATGACCAGCAGCGACAGAATTACCAATTGCAGCATGAGTAGAATATTGCGCTTAAGCCGCTGCCAGGGTGTATTGGCCTGCCGGTCTTGAAGAACTTGCTGCCATAGCATTAAGCTCGACACGCGGGCAGGCCGGCGGCGCAGCTTGAGCATATAAAAGATAATGATCGGAATGGCCAGGGCCGACAGGGCCAAGGCCGACGGTAGTAAGAAGCCCATCACCCTCCTTCTGCTGAGCACCCGACGATGCGGATTTCCAGGTTTTCAGGACTTCTCTGCCTTGATAGGGGGCTCATTTCACGAACCCTCGTCGGCGTAGAAAACCTAAGATAACTGCCTCAAAGGCAAGCTCAGTGTTCAAGGTGATGTAATTAATGTCTCGCGAAAAACAGTAGCGTTCGATACCGGTACGCCAAGCGTCGAAACGTTGGCGGTAGAGCCGGCGCAGCGCCGGGTTAATGGTGATCTCCTGCGTATGACCGGTTTCGATATCCTGCAGGCGCAGATCACCGCGCAGTGTCGGCTCCATTTCGTCGGACGAAAGCACGTGGAACACATTGATTTCGTAACCGGCACTGCCCAGGGCGGTCAGACCGCGCTCGTAACCGTCGGGCGAGAAAAAGTCAGTTATCAGGAATAGCAGCCCCGGCCGGTGGCGGGTCAGGCTAACATGGTGCAGGGAATCGTTAAGGTTGGTTGATCCGCTCGCGGTCAGCGCCGCGAGGTGATTGAGTAAGCCGTGTATTTGCCCCCGACCGCGAAAAGGTCCCCAAACGTGATGGGTAGATTGAGTCAAATGGGAGACGGTCAGGCGATCGCCGCTGGCCAAGGCGATATAACCCAAGGCTGCGGCCAATTTTCGACCAAAGTGCCATTTGTTTACTGGCGGATCAGACACCGGCCAGTGCATTGACGCGCTGGCATCAAGCAGTAACTGCACTGATTGTTCTTCTTCATCCTCAAAGAGTTTGATAAAGGGCCGCTCCAGCCGGGCATAGATCCGCCAATCGAGCCGGCGAAGGTCATCCCCCGGCACGTAGTTACGATAATCGGCAAATTCCACCGACGAGCCGCGCTTGCTGCTGCGCCGTTCACCTCGCCCTCGCCCGGCTCGAACCCGCCTCGCGATTAGGGCCATGCGTTCGAGCCGGCGCATAAAGGTTTCGTCGAAGAGGGGCGTGGAAGGTTGGGAGGTTGGCAGGTTAGAAGCACTGGAGGTGTTTGTCATAGAATTCATAATTCAGCATTCACAATTCACAATTTTCCTTGTGGCTA
>JBFGLD010000931.1:0-3352 GCA_041576335.1 Anaerolineae bacterium
AGGCCCGCGGCGGCTGGCAGGGACTCATCCACCCCGACGACCTGCCACTCGTTCAGGGCTGGCAGGCTAGGCTGTTGGCCGGGCATTCGTCGTCCGGTGAATACCGGATCATCGCCAAAGATGACCAGATTCGGTGGGTGCATGAACAGGCGCGGCCTTCGCCAGGCGTAGCGGGTCGAGTGGTTCAGGTCTACGGGGCCATACGCGACATTACCGAGCGCAAGCGGACCGAAGAAACGCTGAAGAAGTGGGAGCTGCTGTTCCGGGCCGGGGGCTGGGGCAGAGCCACCGTGCAGCCGGCCGCCTCAATGTCACAGCCTTTAATACCCACGACGACGTCCGAGGCAGCGGCATCATTAGCCAGTTTGGGTGATCCGGTTCGGTTGGAGGCGCTACACCAGACAGGCCTCCTGGACACGCCGCCGGAATATGCGTTTGATCGCCTGACTTCGTTAGTTTGCCGGCTGCTGAAGGTGCCCGTTTCGCTGGTGAGTCTGGTCGACTCCAAACGGCAGTTCTTTAAGAGCATCCAAGGCTTGCCCGAGCCGTGGCTCTCACGTCGCGAAACACCGCTGTCTCACTCTTTCTGCCAGCATGCCGTGGCCTCGAAACAGCCCTTGGTAATTTTCGATGCTCGCCAACATCCGCTGGTCTGTGATAATCTGGCCATTAGTGATTTGGGCGTGGTGGCCTACCTGGGCATTCCTCTCACCACCCCGGACGGACAGGCGATCGGCACTTTGTGCGCTATAGACTCTGAGAGCCGCTTCTGGTCCGAGGCGGATGTTAAAATCATGACCGAACTCAGCCAGCTGGCCATGACCGAAGTTGCGCTACGGTTCTACCTGCACGAGCGCCAGCAAGCGGAGCAAACCGTCCGGTTTCAGGCAGGCTTGCTTGACCGGGTTAAGCAAGCGGTCATCGCTACCGACCTGGAGGGCAAGATCATTTATTGGAACAGGTTCGCCGAGACCCTCTACGGTTGGCGCGCCGAAGAGGTTCATGGGCGTAGTATCATGGAGATTACGCCGGTGCCAGAGTTGAGGAGGCAAGCCGACGAGGTTATGGCCTTGCTGCGGGCCGGCGAAAGCTGGTCGGGCGAGTTCGAGGTGCAGCGGCGCGACGGCTCCACATTTCCGGCCCACGTCATCGACTCTCCTATTTTTGACGACGACGATAAGCTGATCGGCATTATCGGCGTGTCTGTCGATATTAGCGAACGCAGGCGTGCCGAGGAAATGCTGCGCAGTGATGCCCGCACTTTGGAGCTTCTTAACCAGATCAACACGTCGCTCGTCTCCGAGTTGGATCTTGAAATCCTGGTGCAGCAAGTGACGGACACGGCCACCAAATTATGCGGCGCTCAGATGGGCGCCTTCTTGTACAACGTAGAAGACGAAACCGGGCAGGCCTTCAGGCTCTACACCCTATCCGGGGTCCTCCACGAAGCCTTTGACCGAATTCCTTTACCCCGCATTACCGAACTATTTGGCCCCACCTTTCGGGGCGAAGGGGTCATTCGCCTTGACGACGTAACCCAGGATCCACGATACGGCAAAAGCGCGCCATTTTTTGGAATGCCCGAGAGCCATCCCCCGGTCCGCAGCTACCTGGCAGTGCCGGTAATGTCGCGCGACGGCGGCGTCATTGGCGGATTGTTATTCGGACATCCCGAGCGGGGCATATTCAGTAAGCAGTCCGAACAGTTGGTTACAGGCATCGCCGCCCAGGCTGCCATCGCCGTCGACAACGCCCGGCTTTATTCTAAGGTGCGGGAAAGTGAAAGCACGCTGCGGAACCTGATCGATAATCTCTTCACATTTGTGGGGCTGCTAACGAAAGATGGAACCTTGATCGAAGCTAACCGGACTGCCCTGGAAGCAGCCGGGCTGCGGCCCGAAGATGTCTTGAATAAACCCTTCGAGGAAACCTACTGGTGGTCTTACTCGACCGAGGTAATGACCCAGTTGCGGGCGGCGATCGATCGCGCGGTTGGCGGAAAGTCCTCGCGTTACGACGTCGTGATCCGGGTAGGCTCAAATCGATTCATCATCATCGACTTTATGTTGGCTCCCATCTTCGACGAGCAGGGACACGTGACCTACCTGGTTCCGTCGGGGCTGGACATTACCAGCCGCAAAGCGGCCGAGGAGGCCCTGCGCGAACGGGATGAAAGGATCCGGCTTCTGCTCAACTCGACGGCCGAAGCAATTTACGGGCTCGACCTTAACGGTAAATGCACTTTTTGCAACCGCGCCTGTCTGGAGATGCTCGGTTACCGGCATCAAAACGAGTTGGTCGGGAAAAATATGCACAATCTGATGCACCATACCCGCTCGGATGGTTCACCTTATCCCGAAGAGGCGTGTCGTATTTATCGGGCTTTCCGCGAAGGACACGGTACGCACGTCGACGACGAGGTCCTCTGGCGGTCTGATGGCAGCAGCTTCCCAGCCGAATACTGGTCATACCCTATTCGTCGCGACGGCGAACTGGTGGGCTCGGTCGTGACTTTCGTAGACATCACCGAACGTAAGCAAGCGGAGGAGGCCTTGCGCCTCCTCAACGAGACTCTGGAACAGCGGGTTACGGAACGTACGGCCGAGCTCAGCCGCATCATCCGTGAGCTCGACCAATTCACTTACTTTGCCTCGCACGACCTGAAAGCCCCGCTGCGAGCTATCGACCATTTGGCGAGTTGGATCGTCGAAGATGCCGGCCACCTGCTGCCCGACCCGTCCAGGGAACATTTGGCTAAAATGAGAGGACGCATCCACCGGATGGAGGGATTACTGAACGACTTGCTTTCCTACTCGCGGGCCGGTCGCTATCACGGTGATACCGAGAAGGTGGATTTAGGACTGTTAGTGAAAAATATTGTCGAGGCGCTTGATCCACCCCCCGACTTTACCATCGCGGTTCAGGCTGAGATGCCCGTCATCACAACCAAGCGCGTGCCGCTGGAATTGGTTCTGCGTAACCTGATCGGTAACGCGATCAAGCATCACGGCCAGGCCGATGGACGGGTGCAGGTATCGGTCCAAGATCAGGACCCATATCTTAAATTCTGTATCGCCGACAATGGGCGGGGCATCGACACCGCCTTTCACGACCGTATCTTTGAAATGTTCCAAACACTTCAGCCTCGAGACCAGGTCGAGGGAAGCGGAATCGGCTTGGCGATCGTCAAAAAAACCGTGGAAAGCTATGGGGGCAGCATCACGCTGGAGTCGGCCGTGGGCCGGGGTGCTACCTTCTGCTTTACCTGGCCTAAGAATCTGGCTACGCCTTAGCCAGATCAGAAGTCCCAATTTTCGTGTGTGACGGAGGGAGGAAGCTGTGACCGGTAACA
>JBFGLD010000932.1:0-3350 GCA_041576335.1 Anaerolineae bacterium
CCAGACCGAGGTGCAGCCGGTGGCGTTGATCATGCCCATCGGCGAGCGGCCGCTATAGCCGTGGCGCAAGGCAATAACCTCTTGCCGGCCGGTGTAGGTTTTTGCCAGTAGTACAGCGGTTTCGTCGGCCTCGGTACCGGAGTTAGTAAAGTAGGACATTTGCAGTTTGCCGGGCGTTATTTTTGCTAATTTTTCGGCCAGGTTGACGTGATTTGCATTAGGGTATAACGTCGAGGAGTGGACCAGTTTGCCGACTTGTTCACGCACCCGTTCCGTAACTTGGGGATTGTTATGCCCCACGCTGGTGGTCAAAATTCCGGCAAAAAAATCGAGGTATTTTTTTCCGCCAACATCCCAAACGTACATCCCGTCACCGTGATCGAGTGGCAGCGGTTCGGTGTAGTAGAGCAGATGATTAGGCCATAGATACTTGCTTTGTTTGTCCAATATTTCTTGTGCATCCATAGTGCAGGCTCCTTCATCGTTGATGGTCTATATAACGAGAGATTGTAATTCAGCTTGAGGGGAAAGACAAACCGATCCCGCTGACAAAAGTCGCGTCGCCACCAGCCGATGTTAAAAGCCGGCAAAAATTGCCAAATTGCCTTAAATCCTTACAATAAGTGAGCCTTAACATTAGAGGGCTTGCATCATCTAGCCACAAGATGTCGTAAACTTTTGGATGTTGATCGCAACATATCGTGGTGCTTATGAAGGATTTACGGTGACACCTATCGAACGTCATTTGCAAAAGATGGTCATTTTGGCCAGCTTTATGTTGATCGGCCTATCGGCATTTTTATCAGCCTGCGTCGCTGCCAATTTGAGGGCTTCTATCGAGGTCGACCTCGGCACTCTGTCTTCAGATCACCAAGCCCAGACGAAATTAAGGGCCGCCGGCCGCAGCAGCGCCGGCTTGCTACCGGCGGTAGCTGTTGACAACACGATGTCGTCGCCCGATTACGGGATGCAGGTGTTTTTGTATTGGCACGAAGAAATAGCCGACCGTGATTTAAGGCTGGTCCAGGATGCCGGTTTTCGCTGGGTAAAACAGGAGATAGCTTGGCGTGAGGTTGAGGGAGGCGGGCGGGGCATGTGGCGCTGGAACCACTCAGACCGAGTTATTGACCAGATTGAGGCCCACGATCTTAAAGTCATTGTGCGCCTGGGCTCGCAGCCCGCATGGGCCGCTGCCGATGTTCCATTTCCAAATACCGCTCCTCCGGATGATTTACAGGATTTCTATAATTATGTTTACGCTGTCGCCAGTCGCTACCAGGGACGAGTAGAAGCCTACCAAATCTGGAACGAGCCCAATCTTGCTCGTGAGTGGGGCGGACGTTCCCCTAACCCGGCTGAGTATGTAGAGCTGCTCAAGGTTGGTCATCGCGCGGTAAAGGCCGCCGATCCGTCCGCAGTCGTGATTAGCGCCGGTTTGGCCCCAACCACCCAGAATAACAGTCTAGCGATGCCTGATATTTATTATCTTCAAGGTATGTACGATGCAGGCGCCTCCCCCTATTTCCAGGCTTTAGGCGTGCACGCGGCGGGCTACAAAAGCCCACCTGAACTGGATCCGGGCGTAATTGCGACCACTCCGGAGCTTCACAATTATGATCGCAGCCCCGAGGAACTACGCCGTGCGTACGGCTTTCGCCATGTGGAAGATATTCGCGAAATAATGGTGCTCAATGGAGATGAGGCTAAAAAAGTCGTGCTACTCGAATTCGGCTGGACCATCGATCCGCGCCCCGATTCTCCCTATTACTGGCATGCCGTGACACCGGAGCAGCAGGATAAATATCTCCAACGCGCCTATGCCTATGCCGCAGCCAATTGGCAACCTTGGATTGGGGTTATGAGCGTGATCTATATCGCCGATCCGCAGTGGACTCGGGAGGATGAGCAGACCTATTGGAGCATCATCTACCCCGGCTACCCAGCCCTACATACGGCGCCGGCTTACTACGGATTGTTCTATATGGCCAAGGTGCCGGCTGTAGAAGCCCGGGCAGCGGGGCCAAATTAAGCGGGGTAGCTAGCGAATAGCGAAGGCCTCATCTATCCCGGGCTCTCTTCCAAATCAAAGACAGATGGGCCGAAGTTACGCCTGCATTGCAGACAGCCCCGCTTGGGGCCGGGTATTTCACGAAAACACTCGCTACACCAACCGACGACGGCGACCTCCTGCTTGATACCAAAATACTTCTTTACGACTCTGCCGTCCAACTTCAGCATCTTAGCGCACTGTGGGTCGCACTAGACCCCAGTTCCGATCGTCACCGCCAACACTTTCAAACACCGTGTTGATTCCCTGAACAATTCGCCTACTGTCATCCAGCGTCATAACCTGGATTTCCCAACCCATCCCTTCGGGAAAGTCGGTTCGGAAAAAAACTTGCCGACCATCCGGGCTAAAGATAGGCGTGATGTCGGTGCCGGGCCGGTTAGTCAGATTCCGCAGATCGTTGTCAGCCAGATCAAGGATATAAATTTCGTGATTACCGTCTCGCTTGGTGGTAAAAGCAACTAAGTTGTCGACGGACCAACTGGGGTAGCTGTCAGTTATATCAAACGTAATTTGGCTCGCGTTTTCATAATCACAGTTACCGCCGGTACAGTTGATCACAAACAGCCCGCAGCTGCTTCCCTTGCAGGTCTGAGCTACCAACGATTGGCTGCCGGGGCTCCAGGCGGGCTGCCGGCCGTCAAAATCAGATAGCTCAATATAGCCGCCGGCCGGGTCGGCGCGAATAACACGCACTTGCGAGCGCCAATTATCGGGTGACACTTCAGGATTGACAATGACTTCAAACGCAATTTTGTCGCCGTCAGGAGACCAGGCAATGTTTTGAACATTGGTAACGTCGTTCAACAGTTGATGATTTTTGGCAAAACCATCCGCAATTTCGGCAATCCAAATACCTGTATTGAATCCGGACAGGCTGCTTTCGGCAAAGAAGGCCATTTTTGTACCATCCGGGGATAAGGCGGGCGCCGCGCCATATGGCTGCAAGACCGGGTTCTCGGCCACGGGCGACCGAACGCCTAATGTATGAGGTGGCCCGCTTAGATTATCCCCGGTTTGTACCCAGACAAGAGTAATCGGGTTAGGGCTGGGTGTTGGGCTGGGTGTAGGTGTGTCGGTTGAGGCCGGCTGCGGGGCCTGAGTGGGTGTTTTGGTTGGCACGGGGGTACTCGTGGGCGTTGGCGACGGTATTCGCCGCGGAGTCGCACTGTTAGTCGGGGTGGGAGGGGGTATTTCGGTCGGCGTCAACGTTTTGGTTGGCGTCGGCGTAACCGGTATAGGCTGCACGCCCCCGAAAACAAAGTATCCTGTCAGCAAGACA
>JBFGLD010000933.1:0-3345 GCA_041576335.1 Anaerolineae bacterium
CGCTACGCTCGTTCAGAATGACAGGTTCAGAGTAGGGGCAACTCAGTGTAACGTTCGACATGACGGGCGACCTACTTTTTGGCCCGAAAAATATTTATGACTACCTCTCAATTATGCGAACAATTGCCCGGCGATTATTACAAAACGAAAGGCTCGCGTATAATGAGCCGGTGCCAGCCGGCCAAAGAAAATAGGGCCGTTTGCCGAATTGTGCGTATTTCGTAGGGACGACCGGGCGGGTCGTCTCTACAATCCAATTTACACAATTCTCGGCATACAACCGAAAATAGAGAATAAGGAAATTGAACAAATGATTGATTTAACTATTCATTCAGATACGCTAAACAATGCCGTGCAGCGCGCTCGGGAACGAAATATTATTATTCCGACGCTTAAACAACAACGAAATCCACAGCTCATTCCCCCGGCAATTACGGCCAAGCTCAAGCAGGTAGGCTTGTGGGATATTGATCCGATCAATCTGTTCCGGATTACGTGGCACAATGAGCCGGTTGCCGCCGGTGGCGGCTTTGGACCGGTCACCACCATGGAATTTCCCAGCGCGCTGACAGGAGTCCCGGCCCGAATTGTTGCGCCGGTGGGTAAATGGTTCCCTACAGGCGCGCACAAGGTTGGCGCTGCCTTTGGCTGCCTGGTGCCGCGCCTGGTCACGGGTCAGTTCGATCCTACCCGTCAAAAGGCCGTCTGGCCCTCGACCGGCAACTACTGCCGGGGCGGGGCCTACGACTCGGCTCTGCTGGGCTGCCAGTCGATCGCCATCTTACCCGAAGGAATGAGTAAAGAGCGATTTGCTTGGTTACAGGGTGTAGCCGGCGAGATTATCAAAACGCCGGGCAGCGAAAGCAACGTCAAGGAGATTTTTGATAAATGTTGGGAACTGCGCAAGTCAGGCCAAGATTTGGTCATTTTTAACCAGTTTGACGAGTTGGGTAATTACTTGTGGCACCACGAGGTGACCGGCCCGGCTATGCACGAGATCCTGGAGCGAGCCATGCAGCCAAACGATACCTACCGCGGTTTAGTGGCCGCTACCGGTTCTGCCGGGACCATTGCCTCGGGCGATTACCTCAAAAAGCAGTTTCCCGGCAGCAAAATTGCGGCGGTGGAAGCGGTGCAATGCCCGACCCTGCTGTATAACGGCTTTGGTGAACACCGTATCGAAGGCATTGGCGATAAGCACGTGCCCTGGGTCCACAACGTAAAAAATACCGACATGGTCATCGGCGTCGACGACGAAGCCACCATTAGCCTGATCCGGCTCTTCAATGAACCGGCCGGGAAGAAATATTTGGCCCGGCAGGGCGTGCCGAAAGATTTCATCGAGCACCTCTCCTGGCTGGGGATCTCTTGCGTGGGAAACTTGGTTGCGGCGATCAAGTTTGCCAAGTATTACGAGTTGGGACCGCACGACCTGGTGATGACCGTACTAACCGACTCGATGGAGATGTACCAAAGCCGCTTAGAAGAGCTCAACGCCGAGCGGGGCGAATTCACTGAACTGGATGCCGCGGCGGCCTATCACCGCTATTTACTGGGCACGACCATTGACTACACCCAAGAGCTGGCTTACTACGATCGCAAACGGGTTCATAATCTAAAGTATTACACCTGGGTTGAGCAGCAGGGCAAAACCTATCAGGAAATCCAGGCACAGTGGGCCGAGGACAGCTATTGGACCGGCATTCCGGCTCAAGTCGACGAGATTGACGCGCTGATTGAGGAATTCAATCGGAAAACCGGCTTGTTGGATAGGCTGTAACGAAGTGCATAACCCCATGTCTATTCCGCCTAAATTAATCGACTCCCTCCGGTCGGCCCAGCACGTGGCCGTGCTGACCGGAGCGGGAATCTCGGCCGAGAGCGGGGTGCCCACATTTCGTGACGCCCAGACCGGGTTGTGGGCCAAATACAGTCCGGAGGAGCTAGCCACGCCCCAAGCTTTCCGGCGCAACCCCAAGCTGGTTTGGGAGTGGTATGCCTGGCGGCGGGAGTTGGTCGGCCGGGCCGAACCTAATCCTGGCCACCTAGCCCTGGCCGAACTCGAGCAGCGCCTATCTAGGTTTACGCTGATCACTCAGAATGTCGATGGCCTGCACGCCCGCGCCGGCAGCTCGAATATCATCGAACTGCACGGCAACATCAACCGCACCAAATGCTTTGACGAAGGGAACGTCGTCGATTCCTGGCCGCCTACGACTGAAGTGCCGCCGCGCTGCCCTCGGTGTGGCGGGCTGCTGCGTCCCGATGTGGTCTGGTTCGGCGAAATGCTGCCGTCCGGCGCGCTTGACGCTGCCTTTGAGGCTGCCCAGCAGTGTGATCTGTTCTTCTCCGTTGGCACCTCTGCGCTGGTGCAGCCGGCGGCTTCCCTGCCGCTTGCGGCCTTAGAACGTGGGGCGGTTGTCGTCGAAATCAACCCTGACACCACCCCTTTAACCGCACACGTGACCTTTGCCCTGCAGGGACCGGCCGGCCGCATCTTGCCAAAGTTGTTGGCGGCGTTGAAACGATGAGCCTGCGGGCCTGCCACTCCTGATCAAACGCGATCCGAGCTTGTTTGATTGCCCCACGATGATCACAAGCGTCCCTGCTGCTTTGGTCTAGACCCTAGCTGATCAGGAAAACATGATCTCTGCTTGCAAGTTGTGTCTGACTGATCTGATTGATCCGCTTGGGCCTGGCATACTGTTCCCACTCTCGCGTTTTTCATCTCAAGCACCCATGTCATAATATCTAAAATGATAAATGATCTTGATTGTTGAAACGCAATCCGTTCCGCTAAAGGCAGATCAAGACGGCGTGATGCGCGTTGGAGCAACACGGGTAACTCTGGATACAGTCGTTCATGCCTTCAATGAGGGGCATACGGCTGAAGAAATCGTAAGCCATTATCCAGCGTTGAAGCTGGCCGATGTCTACGCTGTCATTTCTTATTACTTGAACAATGAGGCTGCGGTAGATGTCTATCTGCAGCAGCAAGAAGAAGCGGCGGAGAAAATGTGGCTTGAGATTGAAGCCAAGCCAGATTACCAAACATTCCGCAAGCGCCTGATCGCGCGTCATCAGGCAAAAATGAGTTCGTCGGCCCAATGAAATTTGTAGCCGATGAGAATTTTGATAACCGGATCTTGCGTGGACTGCTACGTCGCCTACCCACCCTCGACATAGTACGTGTCCAAGACCTGGAAATCGCCGACGCTGTTGATCCCATAGTACTGGCCTGGGCTGCTCAGGAAGGACGGATTTTACTAACCCATGATCAGAGAACCATCCCTGCTTACGCTTCCGAACGCATAAATGCCGGTCAGGCGGTATCCGGTGTCATAA
>JBFGLD010000934.1:0-3341 GCA_041576335.1 Anaerolineae bacterium
ATCAGCTGCTGACATCCTTTAAGTATAGGATGGAGCAAGGGGAGAACATCAAATATTTACCTGATTTGATTTTGGCCGACATTATGATGCCGGGCATGGATGGCTATGTCTTTCACGACGAAGTGCGCTCTAACCCTTTTCTAAACCATATCCCGTTTGTTTTTCTTACGGCTAAAACAGAACAGGCCGACGTTCGCCATGGCAAGGAAATAGGGGCTGATGACTATTTGACGAAACCCTGCCAACCCGACGATCTGTTGGCAACAATTCGAGGTAAATTAAAGCGTACGTCGCAACGAAGAGCCATATTGGCCCAATTTTCGGGTAATCCCAGCCAACCAACGGTCGTGGGCATCTTAGTGATTATTGCTATTATTATTTCGATCGTTGTCCTGACCATTGTGATCACGTTGATGCTGACCGGGTAAAACTCGATTAACATTGATATCTCCCGGTCGATAATTCAGTCCACAGATTGGCGCAAATGAGTTTACTGTAAGACGGATGGAAGAATGTCTGGCTATCTCGGCGGATTGTTATTTTCCTCTTATCTCCAGAGTCGCCGTGGCCAGGAAGTCCACTAAGTCCCCGGCCACTGCAGCCATCGCCCCGATACTATCCCGAGCAATTTCGCCGGCCAGCCCCTGCAAATAGGCTCCGGCTACCGCCGCTTCAAAAGGTGCCAGCCCCTGCGCTCGCAGCCCGGCAATGGCCCCCGCCAAAACATCACCCGAACCGGCTTTGGCTAGAGCAGGATTGGCGAAGGGCATCACTACCATGCGGCCATCGGGAGCCGCGATAACAGTGTGTGCTCCTTTCAGCAGAACAATATGGTTCCATTTGGCGGCCATTTCGCTTGCATTTTTTAGGCGGTCGGTCTGGACGTCAGCAGTCGTAATACCCATTAGCCGGGCCATCTCGCCGGGGTGAGGGGTGAGAATACAGTGAGGCGGCGGCAGTTGCCACCAGTTAGCCTGTCTGGCCAAGATATTTAAAGCGTCAGCATCCAGAATCAGTGGAGGTAGGGCCTCTTTGATGGCAAGTAGTTGGTGCAAAAATGTATCAACCTGGCCCAATTGACTTAACCCCGGTCCGACGAGCAAGGCATCTACATCTCCGAGCTGTTTTTGCACCAGCTGTACCGCCTCAGGTGCAACAGCCCCCTCTTGGTCCGGTAGAGGTAAATAGGTTGCCTCGGTCAATTGTGAGGCTACAATGGGATGAACAGTCTGCGGGAGTGCCAGGGTCACCAAGCCCGTACCAACGCGCGTAGCAGACCGTCCGGCCAATACGGCTGCGCCCGTATAGTATATTGATCCGGCAATCAGGAGGGCCGTCCCAAAGGTGCCCTTGTGCGCTGCGACCGGACGCCTGGGCAGCAGCAACGCCACGTGCGCTGCGGTGACCATTTTCAAGTTAACGTTGTCCGGATAATATTCTTCGGTCAAGCCAATATCACCAACAACCAGTTGTCCTACCACCTCCGGGCCTGACCCTAAAATATGGCCTTGCTTCACAGCCGCCAACGTCACCGTAATATCCGCCGCGAGGGTGTGGGGATCTACAGCCCCAGTGTCGCTGTTAAGACCGGAGGGGACATCAACGGCGACGACGGCCGGACCAAATTCGTTATCGAGGGCAGGCAGAGCCGGTTCAACCAGGATCCGTTCCTTACCGGCAAGGCGAAACTCTACCGTCGTTTTGGTGTGATTTAATAACTCGGCCAGCGTGCCCTCAATAGGTCGGGAAACCCCCGTTCCTAACAAGGCATCTACAATAATCCCGGCTTCATCCAATAAATGGTTTAATCGCTCTCGACTATCGCTGTCGCTGCTTAGAACTTTCTCAACGTTAGCGGCATCCAATAAAGCCCAATTATTGTCCCCCTTAGTTTTCCGTTTCCAAACATATACGGTTACAATGGCGCCCAGTTGAGCCAAATAACGAGCCACCACCAGGCCGTCGCCCCCATTGTTGCCGGGCCCGACTAACACCAGCACCCGGACCCCGGTAATATCAAAGTAGGCATCGATTGCCTTGGCCACAGCATGCCCGGCATGCTCCATCATTTGGTCATAACTTAGACCAGAGTCATTCGCCGCTTTTTCAGCCGCCTGCATTTGTTGGGTGGTGACGATATACACGCGTGACCTCCCCCAAAAAACTAGATGTACTCGCCATATTTAGGCCCAATGTGTTGGCAGCGCGCCGGGCCTGTTCGACTTATTGCTCGTACTCAATTAATCGTGCCAGAGTGAAACCGAAGGCACTACCGATTAAAATACCCGAAAGCCCAAACCAAACGGCGCGTTGCGAGTCTGCCGGGGGCAGTCGTTGGCATTCCTCTGATAACGGTTCGGATTCTTTTAGGGCCGCCAGGCGTCGATTGCGCCGAGTATTGATATAATTTGCAGCCCGACCAGCCAGATAACGCAGCAAGTAGGGCAAGAATAGTTTCAGGACGGTAATGTACATATATGTGCTTTCCGGGTCACGACTGTCGGCCTTTAAGCCAAATAATCAATCCAAATACCACCGCGAAAGCAGCTCCAAAGGCTGCACTGGCGGTCGGGCCGAATACCGAATTTACTTGTCCGTCAACGCGTCCGGCAATCAGCAAGATTGTCCCGGTGTTGTTACCGGTGGTAACCTTGCGAGCAAGCACGACCCCGCTGCCGCTTTGGTCCATGCTGACATCACCGCGTGAGAAGACGGCTCTAACACTGCTTTGATCCAAGCTCACAGCGTCGCTGGCCAAGACCGCGCCGGCGGTGCTGGCGGTCAGGTTAGCCTCTTTAGTTTCGGCAAACACGACACCGCCCTGGGTGAGGGCCAAGGTTTCGCTTTTTGCCTGCACAATGCCGCCTTGTCGTACGGTAACGTGGTCGCCCTTAACGGTTTGAACCCCGGCTTGGCGTAGCTCAACCGTTTCTGCCTCGACGTTACCTGCCCCCGCTTGCGAGATAAGCACGGTTTTTGCGTGGACCTCGTTGGCGCTGCCCCGCTGTATAGATACCGTCTCGGCCTGAATGTTATTAAAGTCTTGGCCTGTCGCCCTAATTTGGCTTTCCGGTGATGAGTCAGCATCGGATGTTTTTGGAAGATCAGCCATAATGTTGCTCCGAATATTTTTACTCTAAAATCCAGCGTTCTAACGATCTTTCGTAGGTCAGTAGTTCCGATTCGTCAAACCACAAGGCAATTTCGGATACGGCATTTTCGGGACTATCCGAGCCGTGGACCAAGTTACGTCCTACCTCTATACCAAAATCACCACGAATGGAGCCGGGCGCGGCCTCAATGGGCCTTGTCGCGCCAATGGTATTTCGTGCTAGCTGCAC
>JBFGLD010000935.1:0-3339 GCA_041576335.1 Anaerolineae bacterium
CTTAGCGTCACTAAGCCCACCGGACCCAGCGGGTGAGCTTTTAGCCCAGGTGCATCTAATTCATGACGGTTCGGGCTGGATTGCCGCAGGCGTTTTGTCGAACCGGCAGAGTACGCGCTTTAACGTGCCCTACCCCGGCCGGTGGGAGGTATTTCTGGCGGGACGTCCTGAATTGGTTTCGGCTGAGGCGGTTGATGATCCTGTGCTGGCAGCGGCTCTGACCAATAGCTATAGCGGCGCGCCTGAGTTGTTGGGTGTTGTGGAAGCTAACATATTGGAGCCCCAATTCGTCAAATGCCCGCTAAACTGCGTGATTGAACCCATTGTGCCACTGCCTTTGCCGGAGACCGGCGCCGATGCTGCCGACGAATTATCCCTACCCGTGGCTTTGCTCGTCAGCGGCTTAAGCGTAGCAGTGGTGGGATTGACCTTTCTCCTAATTATCCGCCTTACCTTCACGGATAAAAATTGAGCAATTCACTACGGATACATTTTTTACGCGGCATTCTTAATGCAGCCCAACGCTCTCGTAAAAATAATCCAATACCCTTAAATCGTAACAGCCGCACGATGTCTTGTTAAACCCTAGTCAACTCATTCTCAAAACTTTGAATCAGGCGAGTGTTCACTATGACAACGATAAGACCACTATTTCGATTTCTGCTTACTAGCCTCATTTATGTGCGGCGAGGATTTCTGACTTTTGCCCTGCGTCATTGCCCCCCGTGGCAAGCCTCACCTAACAGACTTTGGGTAAAAGCTATCTCGCTTTTGGCCGCCCTTGTCGTAGCCATTGGGTTACTACTGCATTTGGCTTACTTTTCCCAGACTGGTCTGGTCCACGCCGCGGGCACGCTCTCCGTTCAAGTTTTTGCGGGTTACAATTTTGTGGTCGACTCAAATGTAGAGTCTCCATCCACATATGCTCCCTCTGTGTCCACTATCGGAGCCCGCTTTTGTAATACGGGCGATGCCGACCTGACCGGTGTGCAGGGCTTCATTGGCGAGTTTTCGGCAAATACGCCCGGCCTTTACCCGACTCGAGACAGCAACGCCGATGTCGCCTTCCAAGCCCAGCATCCTCATTTGGCTAATACGGGCCAATATTCATTTACCCACGTCGGTGGCCGCGCTGGTCTTGGCGACGCCAGCCGGTATATGGGAACCTTAATCCCGGGTCAATGTAAGGTGCAGTATTGGCATATGACGTATCCTCGACGCGGTAACCCCAATAACAGCGGCAGCCCTGTCTGGGGTGCAACAAATAGTCCCAATGACGACCTGTGGCTTGAGTACGATGTCTGGGTTACCTCAGCTGAAGGGTCCGTCGCGAACCTCACCCGCCGGGCCACCATGCGCAATGAAATTTCGGCCATGGCGAACAAAATCAAACCAAATGGTGGCGTATGGTTTAATACGGATACCTCGACAGTTCGTCCCGGCGGAATAATCACGTCCAACGGTGTTCGATACGAATTAGGTAACATCAATAAGGGGTTCGACAACGATGGAGACGGGAATTTTGACTACAATGCCTGGCTGCAGCCCATCGGCGACCCCACCTATGACCCCAGTTGCTTCCGGCTGGTTCGGTCCAGCGGCGTCATCACCGTTTCGCGCAGCGGTGGTAATCCCGATCTCATCATTCCTTTTGATGATCAACTTTATTTCACGAATTTGCCGTCCAATAACACCGGCGTGGTGGGGAACGTTCATTATGCCTTTATGGCCCTGGACGGTCCCTGTTCGACGGCGCTCACTCCCTACCAGGAAGTTGCTTCCGGGGCTGATAACGAAAAGTTCAACGGTGACTATGGCGTAGCGCTCCCTCCTGTCGGTAGTTCCGAACCTGAAGTCACGCTAGATAAAGGGGCCAATCCATTCGCCGTCGATCCGGCTGATGTCAACAATAAGACTATCACCTACACCCTCGACTTTAACAATGGTGGCACAGAGTCGGCGGGATTGCCGCTGTATAACATGCCTTTGGTTTTGCGCGACAGCATTCCGGTCAGTACAACCTATGCTGCCGGCAGTGCCAGCTACACGCTCAGCTATGCCCCCAACAGCGGCGTCACCATTCTATACTCAACCGATCATGGCCTGACCTGGGGTCCTACCGAACCTGTACCGGCCGGCAGCGTTACTGACATCCAGTGGTGGTTGAATGATCCCCTACCATCCGCAGCCAACGGTCAGGCCCGGTTCGCCGTGACGGTTGATACTGGCTACAATCCACCGGCTGCAGCCAGCACCTATGTCGAAAACATCGGCGAGGCCGGATTCGGCAGCGGTCCCCCCTTTGCCGAAGATGAAACGATCACCCTGATTATGGGCCCGAACGTGATTGGCGATCTGGTCTGGCAAGATGAAAATGGCGATGGCGATCCGACGGGTGAAAGCGGTCTGGACGGCATAACCGTTTACCTGTATATCGACGTAAACGGCGACGGGGCGCTTGATAATGACGATCTATTGGTTACCAGTAAGGTGACGAGTGGCGGTGGCGCCTATTCTTTTTCTGATTTACCTAACGGCGACTTCCTGGTGGTGATTGACACCACTGACCCGGATCTGCCCTTTGGCTTTAGCCCCACCACCCAGGTGATCTATCCGGTCACGCTGGCTAGCGCTGATTACCTTGACGCCGACTTCGGCTTTGGCCCTTCTCTCTCCCTGGCCAAGAATCTGGTCACGGCTCCGGCTCTGGAAGGCAAAGAAATAATTTACACCATCAATCTAAACAATCTACGGCCAAGCAACGGTAGCGGCACCCCGACAAGCTGTACCCAGACGGCCTGGGCCAGTAACCTGGTCACAGCCGGTGCCGATTGGGAACTTCCGGCTAACGCTGTCGACGGCAATGGTCCAAATAATACGTATACCACGGGTGACTTTTCGGGCAGTGGTGATTCGGTCGAAGGGAATATGTTTAATTTTGGGGCCCAAGCCGGCAGCATCACCGCTGTCGAAGTGGTTTATTCATTATTTCTTAGCGGCAGCGCGCTGCGCGAACCGCCGCAGACCCAAATTGATGAGGTCATCGGTAATGTCTACAGCCCCACCAATGCTTCGCTCCTGGGCACCACCACCTTTCTTAACGCCAACCTCAATGCCAATTTTACCGGGCCCGCCAACCAGGGGCTGCTTGCTTGGAACATTACCTCGCTAAAACCGACCTGGGTCTTTACAGATTTCAATAGCCTAAGCGTAGACTTATTCGTACGCAAGAGTGGGGCAGCTGATGGAGCCATTATTAACCTGGATGCAATGGGGCTGCGCATTACTACCGACCAGCCCTGTAGTGGGGCCAGCTCGGACACGCTAAATCCCGTTCCC
>JBFGLD010000936.1:0-3339 GCA_041576335.1 Anaerolineae bacterium
ACGTATCCTGCAAACTACCTTAAGCACTTTTCCCCGGTCGTGGGCTGTGTTTCGCGAGTCGATGGTTACTTGGTTTGACGAAAAGTTGTGGATCAAAAGTAAACTACAAACTGGAGTCGGTGTCTCTCCCAACAAAATCTTATTTGTGGAACATCATCTGTCCCACGCCGCCAGCGCGCTGTATTGTTCGCCCTATTCAGACGCGGCCATCATCACTATCGATGGGGTGGGGGAATGGACTGCGGCGGCGATGGGCCATGGAACCGCTAACTGGAATGGAAACGGTAAAAACCGGATCAATTTGACTCGTGAGCTTCGTTTTCCCCACTCCTTGGGGTTGCTTTATTCGGCTTTTACCGCCTATCTGGGTTTTCGAGTCAACAATGGTGAGTACAAAGTCATGGGCATGGCTCCTTATGGTCAGCCGCGCTACATGGACGACATCTACAAGTTGGTCAAGGTTGATGAGGACGGTGGCCTTATCCTGGATATGAATTATTTTAGCTTTCATCACTCTACCAAACATACCTTCAATCAGAAATTTGTGGAGCTGCTGGGCCCGCCGCGTAAATCAGAGTCCGAATTTTTTACCGAATCAACCCATCCCGTCAAAGATCATCCCCAGTGGGATGACCGGGCTGCAGCGCAAAATCAAAAGTACGCCGATATTGCCGCCAGTATCCAGCGGGTAACCGAAGAGATCATCCTGAAAATGGTCAACTGTGCCCAGCGTGAGACTGGCTCTAAGAATTTGGTCATGGCCGGTGGAGTGGCCTTAAACAGCGTCGCCAATGGGCGGGTGATGCGAGAAGGACCTTTTGAGAACGTATTTATCCAACCTGCCGCAGGTGACGCCGGTGGGGCCATCGGTGCGGCGTTATACACCTATCACGTGATCTTTGGCCATCCGCGCAAGTTTACCATGGAACATGCCTATTGGGGGGCCGAATATCCCGAAGCCGATATGTTTAAGGCCATTCAATTAGCCGGTTTTGAGTACGAAGAGTTTGATGACGATGATAAGTTGTTGGACCAAGCGGTCGATACTTTGCTCCAACACAAAGTGATCAGTTGGTACCGCGGCCGGTTTGAATGGGGGCCTCGGGCCCTGGGGCCTCGATCGATTATTGCCGATCCCCGCCGCGAGGAGATGAAGGAGATTGTGAACACCAAAATTAAATTTCGCGAACCGTTTCGGCCGTTTGCCCCGGTAGTGATGGAGGAGCGTGCGCACGAGTATTTTACGACCCCAAATTTAGAAAAGCAGTATCCCCCCCGCTATATGTTAATGGTGTCCGACATCCCCGAAGACAAGTGGGAGAAGATCCAAGCCGTTTGTCACAATGGAACCGGGCGTCTGCAAAGCGTGCGTGAAGAATGGAACTCCGGTTACTATAATCTGATTAAGAAATTTGATCAAGCCACAGGCGTGCCGGTCCTGCTCAATACCTCGTACAACTTACGTGGCGAGCCGATTGTGACTACGCCGCAGGAGGCTCTCAATACCTTTGCTGCCTCCGATATTGACCAATTGGTTATGGGGCCGTTCTTGGTAAAAAAACCGGACGGGTACCAGGCCAGCGGATCACATCTGAGCCCGGAACAGGTAGATTAGGCTTTCGGGAAGTGGTTCGAGCCCCCGGGCAAGAGGAAAGGTTGTTGACGGAATGAGGCCGTTATGAGACCACCCGTCGTCTTCTCCGACCTTTTGTCAGCCGGGTGAGTCTGTTGTATTATATCAGTCGGGCCGGCCAGCCACTACGCCTACAATATGACGGCCCAACGAAATGTGGGGGAAAAGGATTTTCTTGTTAAAAGGGGATGTGCGACACATTTTGGCTGTTTGGGTGCCGCTCGTCATTTTTCTAAGCTCCGGCTGCACCTTGGCCACGCCGTTTGATCAATTACTAGCGGCTGTCGAGCCAACGCAAGTGGCGGTTGTAAAAACGCCCCGTCCGACGTTTACTGTGACCCCAATTTTTACACCAACCTCCACGAATACACCGACGCCCTCGGCCACACCCTTTCCTACTAAAACCCCAACCCCGCTGCCGCCGACCGCCACACCGATCCCATCCCCGACCGACACGCCAACGATAACCCCGACCAGTACCCCGGCTCCACCGCCGCCGCCGACCAATACCCCGGCGCCGACGCCCACGCCTGCCCCTTCTTGGGATTATCGCCTGGCCGAGTTTTTTTCAAGTCCGACCCAGGCCAATATTCTCTCTATTATGGTTGCCGTTCAGGGGTCGGACAATGCATGGATTCCGGGTTTGCGCCTCGTCGGCCTCGATCCGAATGGGATTGTTACCAAGTCGGAATTTTCTGCGGCAGAGGCCACCGGCTACACCCCCCCGGCCGAAGTGATCAAGTTCGGCAATACAAAATTTGAACCCATCAGCAACTATGTGACCGGAACTTGGCTCTTTCACCTCGAAAACGCTGACGGAAAGCAAGTTTCGGAGACGCTTCCGCTGGAGATGGATGTCGAAAACAGGCAGTGGTATTTTATGCGCTTTCAGCCTAACTAAATGAAACCGTCAATCTCAATCGTTGAAGATAGCTTAATTGAGAAAATCCTGGGCGAAGCAAAGCGGATTCTGGCCGAAATTGGGATCGAGGTTATGGGCGCTGCCCTACGCGGCCGGCTATTGGATTATGGACTCAGCCAGGACCCGTCCACCCAACGCCTACTTTTCCCACCGGACGAAATTGATCAGGCTATCGCCAATACACCACGCTCTGTTACGCTCTACAATCGCAACGGGGACCCCCACGCGGAGTTGGGTGGGGACGCGGTTCACTTCGTGCCCGGCTCCAGCGGGGTCAAGGTGCTGGATCATCGCACGGGACAGACTCGTCCGGCAACGACGACTGATTTTGTTGAGTTTGTGCGGGTCGCCAATGGCCTGAAACATATTGCCTATTTGGCCACCGCCTTTTCGACGGCGGATATCGAACCGCAAGTTGCCGATGCCTGGCGGCTCTACAACTGCTTGACAAACTCGCTCAAACCGGTCGTCTCCGGCGCATTTACGGCCCACGGTACGCTTCGGATGGCCGAGATGATGCAGCTGTTTCGGCACGATCGGGCCGATCTCATTGCACGACCGATGAGCATTTTCTCCATCACTCCAACCGGAATGTTTCGTTACAGCGAAGACTCGTGTCAAAACCTGATGGACTGCGTAGCCTGGGGCATTCCTGTTGAGTTTGTGCCGGTAACTCTTATGGGCTTGATTGCGCCCGTAACACCGGTCGGGGCAGCGGTGATGCACGTGGCTGACGTACTGGCCGGTTTAACGATGGCTCAAATCTTAAAACCAGGCGCTCCCC
>JBFGLD010000937.1:0-3337 GCA_041576335.1 Anaerolineae bacterium
ACTGAATAGGGCTCACTTGAGGTAGATGATTGTCCGTGACCGCGGAGGTCACAAGTAATGACTCGATAAGGGGGATTAAAGTAGGCAATTTGTGGTTGCCACTGGCGCTGTGACACAAAGATGCCGTGCAAAAAAAGGATTGGATCTCCCTGACCACAGACCTCGTAGGCAATCGTCGCATCGTTGACGGAAACGGTCGGCACGGGCTAGACTCCTTTCGTGATGAGAGATTAGCATATCAAAAAAAAAGAGCCCCTCTCTTGAAGAAGAAGGGCCCGGTCAGTCGGTTGGCGTCTTCTATGGATAAATCTTATGAGCGGCGGGTTCTCCTTTGAACCCTCAGCACGACTCATTTACAGTATTTGCGGTTGACCTCGCCGTTATGCGTATGGGAGCATTTTAGCAAAGTCGCGAGTCGTTGCCTAGTGACAAATGTCACAAGTATTTCATGACATTTGTTCTAGGATTTTTCGTGGTAGACCCATCTGGTTGAAGTAGCGGTAACTTGGTTCAGGACGGATACGGAGGTTCTCTGGTCGATGGCGATTGTGTAGTGTTCGGATGATGGATGGGATGAGGACGGTGCATAATGCCAGGTTCGGAGTGTCGATGTTAATGTCTGGGACCGATCGTAGCTCGGGTTAATAGTCGAGTTTGGATTTCGGGCCACCACGAAAATTCCTAACGAACTATTCTTATTGTAGCTTCTTTTGCCAAAGAAATCAGTAAAATTTACGTAAAGGTTTTGCCCAGTTGGCCGGGCGCCGGAGCTTATGGCAGGTTATCGGACTGCTAGGTCGGAATCATGTTACTTTGATCGCCTTTTAAGAGGAGCATTTTTCGAACCCCACCAAATTTGATGTATACTACTCGAAAGTACAATGCTAAGGAGAAACGATCATGCAACAAGCGATTTGGCGTGTTAACGTTACCAACGGAACTGTAACCGTCGAACCCGTACCCGCAGGCTGGCAGAAATTGGCCGGTCGTGGCTTAATCCCCCGAATTTTGCTCGATGAAGTCCCACCGACCTGCGATCCGCTCGGGCCGCTTAACAAGCTGCTATTTATCCCAGGTCTTTTAGTGGGACATATGCTCTCTAGTTGTGACCGGGTGTCGGTCGGGGCCAAAAGCCCTTTGACCGGGGGGGTCAAAGAAAGCAACGCCGGCGGCACGACCGGTTTGCAGCTAAGCTATTTGGGTGTCAAAGCACTAATCGTAGAAGGTGCTCCCGCTGATGACAAATGGTGGCTGCTCCGCTTGAGCAAGGAAGGCGGACGTTTTGAACCGGCCGCTGACCTAATTGGGCTTGGCGTTCAAGAGACGGCCAAACGGCTGCTCGAGCGGTACGGGCCAAAAGTGGCCATTGCTCTTATCGGTCCGGCGGGTGAGATGCGCATGACCGCGGCCGGAATCCAAAATTTGGACAAAGATAAAGACCCTTCCCGTATCGCCGCCCGAGGTGGCCTGGGTGCGGTAATGGGCGCTAAGCAGCTCAAGGCCATCGTTATTGACGCGACTGAGGGCGAAAAACCGGCTCTGGCCGATAAAGAACTTTACATGGATGCCAGAAAACGCTATTTGAAATCGTTATTAGCCCACCCCCAAACGACCACCTACAGCGACTACGGTACGGCGGCCATCGCCTTGATGGCTGATGGCTTTGGGGCACTGCCTACCCGTAACTTTTCGTCCGGGCACTTTGAAGGTGTGGAAAAGATTAGCGGCGAAGCGATGCGCGAAATGATTCTGACCCGAGGCGGTGAAGGCGATACCTCCCACGCCTGTATGCCGGGTTGTGTCATCCGCAGCTCGAATTGTTTTCCCAGCGAGGAAGGCAAAAAAATTGTCTCGCCGCTTGAGTACGAAACCATTGGCTTAGTTGGCACCAACTTGGGCATTGATAGTCTGGATACCGTAGCCCGGTTAAACCGCGAGATTAACGATTTAGGCCTGGATTCTATAGAAATAGGCGCGGCCCTGGGCGTTGCCGCCGAGGCCGGCCTTATGGGATTCGGCGATGGCGAACGGGCCATGGAACTGATCAATGAGATTCGCCGGCGTACACCGCTGGGTCGCGTGCTCGGTCAGGGCGCAGCCATAGTCGGCAGAGTCTTTGGCGTCCGGCGGGTGCCTGTGGTCAAGAATCAGGCCATTTCGGCCTACGATCCGCGTGCTATCAAAGGAACCGGCGTAACCTACGCCACCTCACCCCAGGGAGCGGATCACACCTCTGGGCTGACTATCCGGGCCAAGGTGGATCATTTGGACCCCAAGGGACAGGCCGATCTATCACGCACTGCCCAGTTCAATATGGCCGGTTATGACACCTTGGGTGCCTGCATCTTTGGCTCGTTTGGGTTTGCAACGGCGCCCGGCGCTATGCGTGACTTGCTGCGAGGCCAGTATGGCTGGGATCCGGGTGAGGACGTGCTCCGGGATTTAGGGCGCCAGACGCTGGAGTTGGAGCGCGCTTTCAACAAGGCAGCCGGCTTTACGGCGGCCGACGACCGCTTGCCGGAATGGATGACGACTGAACCGCTGCCTCCGCTTAACGCCGTGTTTGATGTACCTGAAGAAGATCTGGATGGAGTGTTCACTTGATCGTCACGGTTCGGCTGCATGCCAACCTGCGGCGTCCATCGTCCGACAGCACGGTGGACCAAATGACACTTGAACTGAATGACGGCGCGACCCTGACTTCGCTGTTGGAGCTACTTGAGATAAGAATCGATCCCGAAGCGCTGCTCATGCTGGTCAACCGGCGGCGTGCTGACCCTGAACAAACCCTTCGTGATCAAGATGATATTCGCCTCTTTCCGGCCATCTCCGGTGGGTGCTGAAGGGGTACGCCCGCTCTGAAAACCATGCAAGCGCGGTTGATATTGGCCAGGAGAAACACCTGGGCGCAAAAATTGAAAATTTGGCCCCGAACGCCGGCCAACCGATCAATCCTGCTCAATGGAAATCCGTGTATCGTTTCAGTGTACACGGCCGACCTCTCCTATTGGGCCTATGGCACCGACCATGCGGTTGTCGTCGTAGGCTTCGATGCTGAAACCGGCTATGGGCACGACCCCGCTTTTGACGAACATCTGCTCGCTATATCGGCAACGGAATTTTAGTTAGCCTAGCTGGTTTTTGACTATCGTTACGGTCTGATTACAGCTTGATCCCGCAGCAATCCGTGCTCACGATTGCCCCTACCCGGCTTGGACTCACGCTGGCCGGGCGGGGTCGAACCATGGTTCACCCTCGTCCCGGATCTGTCCGAACTTAGGATTGTCAGCGGGCACATGGTTTAATGGCTGGATGTCAGATGCAATGAAACGGGAAC
>JBFGLD010000938.1:0-3336 GCA_041576335.1 Anaerolineae bacterium
AACTCGCCTAAAATTCTGGAGGCAACCGGGGCCGTTTGACGTATTGACCGTTCGGTTAGTTCGTCATAGAATTAGCCCGTTTTTGAAGCTATAAATGACTGCCGACTGCAGTAAGGGGCAATAGTGGCAGTCATTTTGCGTATGTAGTACAATAAGCCGTCTAATTTTCTCGGGAAATGGTTAAGCTCAAAACTACAACGAATTTAGAATAAAACGAACAGCTCAAATGAGCAGTAAAAATTCGTTCCTTTCCTCATTCGGTGTTGTGCTGTTGGGCCTTCCAAATCCATCGTCATTCAGAAAGGAGGTAGCGTTCCCCGGTCAAGATAAGCCTGATACTACCTAAATCACTATATTCAACCCCCCAATCAATCAATATATCAAATAAGTATTTTAGATTCAAGGAGGAGTTCCTTACAATGAAGAAAAAGTTTTTTATTGTCGCTATTTTGCTGGTCCTGGTGGTCATGGTTGTGCCGGCCTCGCTCGTCGCTGCAGCCCCCCCGGCCCAGGGTGAAGATTACGTCGTCCAGGCCGACGACTGGTTGTCGAAACTGGCCGACAAGAACTTTGGTGATGTGAATGCCTACTGGGCCATTATGTCGGCCACCAACCAGGCCAACGCCGAAGATCCCTCGTACACTAAAATCGTTAACCCCGATGAAATCGAAGTGGGGGCCAAACTGCGCATCCCCTCCTCAGACGAAGCAGTGGCTTTTATGGCCGACTTCGATCCGGCGGCAGGTAACATCGATGTTCTGTTTGCTAGTGGTGAGGCTGGTCAGTTGCTGGTTGGCAACTGGTGGACCTCTGCCGGTGAGTTCGCCGGGATTAATGCAGTTTACGAACTTTACCGTGCGGAGAAGCCGGATGTTGAACTGATCCATGCCGGTGTGGCCGGCGGCGGCGGGGTGAATTTCAAAGGGGCCAACCTGAACAAGTTGATTGCCGGTGATCCTTACGACGTCTTCATGCTGCATGCCGGTTTGGAAGCTGAACTTTACTCTCCAGAGCAGCTCCTGGATCCGGTGGATGATATTCTGGCCGAAGCCGGTGTATTGGATGTGATGCCTGATGACCTGAAGAATCTGTTGAAGATCAGGGGCAGCACCTACACCGTGCCCTTGAACATCCATCGCGGTAACGTGATGTGGACCAACACCCGGCTGCTGGAACAGGCTGGTGTAACTGCTCCCACAACCTTTGAGGAGTTCTTTGCCGTTTGTGAAACGTTACAGGCCCAGGGTATTGTGCCCTTAGCGATTGGCACCGCCGAAGGTTTTGAGTTGGCCCAGACCCTTGAAGTGGTTTTACTCGGCACCCTTGGTCCCGATAAGTACCTGGGGTTGTGGAATGGCACTGTTTCCTGGACTGATCCCGATGTAGCCACAGCTCTAGGAAACTTTGACAAAATGTTGGACTGCACCAACGAAGATCGCGGCACGCTCGGCTGGGCTCCCGCCGCTCACCTGGTTATTAACGATCAGGCCGCTTTTAACATCATGGGCGACTGGGCTTATGGTGAAGTGATTGCTTTGGGCGGCACGGATTACGTCACCTGGAATTCGCCGCCGGGCAACCAGGGTACCTTCATCCTGGTATCCGACGGCTTCGGCTTGCCCCAAGAGGCCCCCAACAAGGAAAATGCGATTGAGTTCATCAAGCTGATTACCCGCAAGGATGCTCAGGAAGCCTTTAACCAAAACAAAGGCTCCATTTGCGCCCGCACCGATTGCGATTACAGTTCTTTCCCACCAGAGAGCCGGGCCTACTTTCAGAGCAGCGCTGATGATTTTGCCGTGGATCGAATCATTCCGATCATAATCCACGGTTCTGGGGCTATTCCTTCCTGGGCGGAACAATTTGGTCAAATTGCTACGCAGTTTTCTTCTGACCGTGACGTGGCCGCGGCTCAGGCCGCCCTGGTTCTGGCTGCCGAGGATGCAGGGTTTCCTCAATAATAATTTAGTTACTGTTTTAGCGCGGTGGTCCTTAAGGACTGCCGCGTCTCATGCTGCAAGAAGCGAAAAACGTAAAACGTAATGGATGAGTAATTCATTACGTTTTACGTTTTATCTCCTCAAATATGAACTTAGACGCGATTACATTGGAGAGCAATGACACTTAACTGGGTAAAAAATTGGGAAAAGATCGTCGGCTTTCTATTTGTCTTGCCCTCACTGATCGCTGTTATCATTTTTGTTTATGGCTTTATCGGCTGGACGGGGTGGGTGTCCGTTTCTAATTGGAAGAGTGGCGCCGCGCCCGATTACACATTTTCCGGCTTAGATAGTTATGCTCGCCTGTTTGGTACGAGCGAAAGATACGCGGCGGGCATCGATGCCACGCGTTTTGCGGCGGGCATGCGCAATGTTATTGGTTTTACGCTGCTTTTCCTCATCAGTTGTATTGTTATTGGTTTTACACTGGCCGCTCTCTTAGATCGCCACGTCGTCGGCGAAGGCTTCTTCAGAAGTATATTTTTATTTCCTATGGCCATCTCGTTCATCGTCACGGGCCTGGCCTGGCGCTGGATTTTTACCCCCGGCGACCCTAACACCGGCAATATAGGTCTTAATCTGCTTCTTGAACATCTTGGGTTAGGTTTTATTAAGCCCAACTGGTCCAGTGACCTGGTTTATTTTATTCCCACCGACTCGGGTGTGGGCCAATTTCTGACCAGCATTGGCCTGGGCTGGCTTGCTTCCCCCAGAGTTGGTGTTTCACTGGGCGTCATTACCCTGGTCATTGCCGCTATGTGGCAGCTCTCGGGTTACACGATGGCCCTCTACCTGGCCGGCTTGCGGGGCATTTCTGAGGATTTACGGGAAGCGGCTTTGGTCGATGGGGCCAGCGAGTGGCAGGTTTATCGCCATATCAAGATTCCTTTATTGAGGCCCGTCACCCTAAGTGTGGTCATTGTTCTGGCTCACATCTCCCTCAAAATCTATGACCTGGTGGTGGCTATGGGGGGTGAAGGTCAGGGTTTTATCAAAGATGTGCCGGCCCTAAATATGTGGGATACAACCTTCCAGTCGGGTCGCTTTGCTCAGGGTGCAGCGATTGGCGTGGTGCTCTTGATTCTCATTTCTCTGCTCATTGTTCCCTACTTAACCATCAGTCTACGGCAAGAGGAGGAGCGCTAATGGCGACAAAAACTGGAACCACGACCAAACCCCGCTTTCATTTTAGATTCACGCGCTTTGTTGTCTACGCTATTCTCATTTCATTCTCTATTTTTTATCTCTTGCCTGTTTATCTCATCCTCACTACCGGCTTCAAACAGTATGTTGATATCGATCTCTATCGCATGTGGGATCCGCCACCTCTCTTATC
>JBFGLD010000939.1:0-3334 GCA_041576335.1 Anaerolineae bacterium
CGACGATTTGACGACCTACAAACGCGATATGGCCTACCTGACCGGGATCAAGTATGGCGGCGTAATGCCGCTATAACCACATATCGCCTGTAAAAATAGGGATTAGGGAAAAGAAAATCCCCTAACTCCTGCTTTTCATTCTCGTTGTCGTCCCGTTAGGGACTGTCCGACTCCTGTGAAAATAGAGTAATCGGTAACCCGCCGTCTGTAATCAATAATCAGATATGGACATCCGTGGTGGTGTGTTAAAAATTCGTGATTACCCGGGTATTATGCTGAAGCCCAATGCGAAGCATCTCTGAGATCCCTGGCTGCGCCCTGGGTGACATACCTTTGTAACTGTGATAGAATATCTATCAAATTGAACTATGACTTTTCTCTAGCCCAAGTCGGAGTAGAAGTTGCCTGAAATTTCACGGTTTTATGGTATCATCATTACAATGTATTATGAGTTTGGCCGTCATCAACTGCCCCATTTTCACGCTCGTTTTGGAGAATATAAGGCCAGTTTCATGATTATGCCACCGGCTTTGCTGGCCGGCGCTATGCCCAGAAAGCAACAAAACCTCATTTTGGCTTGGGCCGAATTACACGGCGAGGAGTTGCTTGAAAATTGGCGGCGGATAGAACTGGACCAGCCGCTTGATAAGATTGATGGCTTACGCTAGAACTTCTCGACCCAGGAGATAAGTATGAAGACTCATGAGCTTCAAGATTACAAACTTTACGACGTAACCAACTTTGAAATTATGGTTGATTACACCCTTCGACTTGAGTTTGATGATGGCACGGAACAGGTCATTGACTTTGAACCGATTTTGCTAGGACCAATATTTGGCCCTCTCCGTGAGTTGGAGATTTTCAATCAAGTGAGGTTGGATGCCGAGCTTGGTACGCTAGTCTGGCCCACCGGGGCGGACATTGATCCGACAGTGCTTCACAATTGGCCCCAGCATGTTGACGCCATCATTGCGCGTCGTAGAAAACTATTTGCCGTTACCACGTAATGACTGACGTTCATGTCATGCTGAAGCCACAGGCCGGAGCATATCCGCGCAGCGAAGCAGCTACACGGGGTCGTTTCTGACCGTTTCGGCTAACAGTTCCGCTGTCTTTCCGTATAAAGTGGATTAGTACGTCTTTTGAAACACGACTTCCCACGAATAATGCCCACCGCAGTAATAGGAGTCGTGCTGCCGCTTCCAATCACATTCTAATTCGTTAGCACAATACCCGGCCTGGATCATCTGATCATTAGGAATCGTGGTCATGAATGAACTAAAAGGGAAGCTGATTTCGCTGGTGTAGGGCTGGCCCTTTATATCGCTTTTTACCAGCAGCTCCATGGTATTTGTCCAGAGATTGATCTCGGCCTTACCCACACCTTTACTCCCGGTAACAACCTCCACATTGTTCCAGCTATCACCCACGACAATGTCGTTGAGTGGTTGCCCGGCCGCATCCAACACGGAAATAAAGATGCTGTGCATGCCTTTGGCACAACCGCTGTTTAGCTCCAACGGCCACAGGCGCCAGGATGTAATTCGAAAATCGACGTCGGGGGCCGGCGTCTCAGTCGGAGGCGGTGGTGGTGGAACGGGGGTGGCGGTTGGTGTGTCGGTCGGCAGCGGTGTCTCGGTCGGCAGCGGTGTCTCGGTCGGTGTTGAGGTTGAAGTTGGCGTATGGGTTGGCCTGGTTGTTGGTGTCGGCGTAGCCGTCGACGTTGGCCTGGGCGTGTTAGTCGGTTTGGGGGTGGAAGTCGAGGTGAAGGTGGGACTCGGGGTGGCGGTGGGTTGGGTCAGGAAGGCTACAGCGGAGCCACAGCTGCTTAGAGCCGTAATCAGCGGGACGATTAATAATAGACGGTAACGTACTTTGATGGACATATAAGAATTTGGCTCACTTCCTCTTTGTCTATTGCTTTTGGTCCGGCCGGCTGCCTGATTGGCGGAGATGCAGGATTATCCCAACCGTGATGAGCCGGGCGCGACTCAAAACAAGCGGGCAACCCGGTCAAAAATTCCTAAGAGTTGGGCGGCTGATACGGCAATGACGGCTATTAAGAGCCAACGCACGAAGGTCGCTCCCTGCTGGACGGCCATTCGGGCCGCGACCCAGCCGCCAAGGGCATTGCCAATGGCCAGCAGAAGCCCCATGCCCCACCACACTTGCTGGTTTATGACGAAAACCGCCAGCGCGGAAATGGTGAACAGCAAAATAATGAGGACCTTGACGGCATTGGCCCGCACCAAGTCGTAGCCAATGCTCAGCACCAGACCGGCCAACAGAAATATGCCGACTCCGGCTTGAATGAAGCCACCGTAAATACCGATCCCAAAGAATAAGATGAGCTGCCACAAACCGGGCCGTTGTTGGAGCGCTTCAGGCCGGCCAAGCAGCCAGCGGCTGGGCCTCACCAGAATGACAAACAGCATCACCACCATTAGGGCTCCAATGGTGCGGCGCATAAGCTGCTCGTCTAAGTTGACGGCAATTTGAGCGCCAATAATAGATCCGACAATGGCCGGCAGCGACAAGATCAGCCCACCCTGCGTATCGAGCATATTATGCTGTCGAAAGCTTCCAACTGAAACCAAGTTTTGGAATAAAACGCCAACCCGGTTGGTCCCGTTAGCCACATTTGCCGGTAAACCCAAGAAAATGAGCAGCGGTAGGGTTATTAAGGAACCGCTGCCGGCCAGCGTATTAATAAAGCCTGCCCCGAAACCGGCGGCAATCACGGCTACAAAGATATACCAGGCCATGGCAGTTACCCGGCAACCTGAGTTTTGGCCTGCATAACGCCTTTACGGGCACATTGTCCCTTGTCTGACAAACCTTTTTTCAAATACGGACCGGTGTTAGGCGAATTTTGTTCTTTGACGATGGTTTTCGTTCCCATTTTTATTCGTGGTGAAAGCGTGTTGATCAATCCGCCGGACCAATTTACCGCGACCTGATACGGATGTCAAATAATCGTTACGGTTTGTTGGGTCAACAAGTTACGATGAGTTGGCAGCGTACCTGTTTACCGGGGAGTTAGACCATAGCACACGGCAAGGCCATCGAAGAAAATGGGTTGGGGGTTGGACAGCCCGGCGGCCGGGAGATTACGGTACCGCTCGCGCACTATTTAAGGCCCGGGCCGATCGGCGCATAGGTTTTGATCAGGCCAGCGGTAAGGTGAAGGAGACGGTCGTACCAACACCACGTTGGCTATCGACCCAAATATCCCCGCCGTGCAAATCGACAATCAATTTGCTAATAGCCAAGCCCAATCCGGTACCGCCTATGGCCGTATTCGAAGTATCTGCCCGGTAAAATTTTTCAAAGA
>JBFGLD010000940.1:0-3333 GCA_041576335.1 Anaerolineae bacterium
ATGAGCAGCATTGGCGGTGGCATGGCCCCGCTGGGCTTGTTGATTGCCGGCCCGGTGGCCGACCGGGTGGGGCTTCACGCCTGGTTTCTGCTCGGTGGAGCGCTGTGTGTGCTGATGGGGGTAATCGGCCTGTTCATCCCGGCCGTGATGAATATCGAGGCGAAGGGCAACGTGGCGCCGGAGCAACTCCGCCCGGAAGCTGAACCGGCGGCCTAATCAAAAAATAAAATTTTCGCACGGATAACGCTTGTGGCCGCCTCTGGCAGGCACAAGGCGCTGTCACAATCAAACAAGAATTTGAAGAATAATTTGGAGGAATAACAATGTCTGCTTATCAATACAAACCCTTGCGCTATTTCTTGGTAACATTTCTGGTGACGTTTGCCTTCTTCTTTGCGGGCGCCTATCTCAGCTATCAGGATGACGGCAGCGGGGGGTACATGTTCCTGTTGCTGGCCGGGCTGGTCACTCCGTTTGTGGTCGCGCTGGTGATGATCTTCAGTTCCAAAGATGCCAAATTGAAAAAAGATTTCATCAATCGGCTGGTTAATCCCAAACTCATCGAGCCGAAAATTCTACCCTTCTTTTTCCTGTTGATGCCGCTGGTGGTGCTGGTCTCCATCGGGCTGTCCCTGCCGTTTGGCGGTTCGATAGAGCAGCTTCAATTGGCCGAGGGATTCTCATTTTCAACGGGCTTTGTGCCGGTCCTGCTGCTGCTGCTGTTGGCCGCTACCTTCGAGGAGTTAGGCTGGCGGGGGTATGCCTTTGACAGCCTGGAAAGCCGCTACACCTATTTCACGGCCTCAATCATTTTCAGCGTCCTCTGGTCCCTGTGGCACTTACCGCTCAGCTTTGTCCGGGATTCTTACCAGTATGAGATTTTTCAGGAAAATATTTGGTATGGGCTTAACTTTTATGTCAGCATTATCCCAATGGGCGTGATTATCAGTTGGATCTGTCTCAAAAACCGAAAAAGCGTGCTGGCGGCGATCCTGTTTCATTTCATCATCAATATGTCCCAGGAGGCGCTGGCGATTACCCAGCAAACGAAATCTATTGAAACCGTAGTCCTAATGGTGGTGGCTGTCGTGATCATCATCATCGACCGGGAAATGTTTTTCTCGCGGAAACATCTGGTCGATACCGTGAGGGTGGCAACTCACGAACGGGCGATGGATCTTCAGGTTGCCGGCAGATGATTCCCCTGGATTTGATGGACACAGGTTGAGCATCACAAAGGGATGTCACTTTCTTAAGCCGCCCTTGTAAGTCATCCCGAAAACAAAACGGTTTTTACAACACAATCCCGCTAACCATCGGCGGGGTTGTGTTGAGTTTATTGAGCAGATGAGAAGGAGTGCTCTGCCGAGATCATCAACAAATGGCAAGTTAGGCTCTCTGTGGTAGATGTTTGGGCTGACAGCCATTGCGAAACAATGATCGTGTATTCCCTTATGCACTAATTGCAAACATCACAATGTCTGATGTAATAGAGCCAGGCACTCCTTAAAACGCTGGATGTTGATACTATGAATGAAGCGACGCAAAAAACGGTTCGTAAGGAGTTCGAGCCTCGTTGGAACCGGTGGAACTCATTCAGGGCGGTCATTGCCAGCCTGGCCTCTGTCCTGTTAATCATTCTACTACTCGTACTTTGAACAGCGCGGTAGCGGATAGGGGAGAGCTTTAGGGGTCTTGCTCTCCATCCAATGACTTGGATGCCTGAAACCAACCTCGGCAGAATACAAAGACAACACAACCCGCGGGCCAGTTGTATCGGCCCGTTTTTTAGTTCCCCCCATCACACCCCATGACTCTCCCCGCATAAATAACCCCATGAATAACACGTTCGGGGTATGACACTAATACCACCTTGAGGTTATGCTATAGGTGTAGGAGGTTATTAATGATGAAGGCAGTTAAGCAAAAGCTTACGCTGGATCAACCCGCGACCTATCAAATTAAAGTGCCGGGATACCCTATTATGAAACCGCATTCTACCGGCCCATCATCTTGCTTAACGCCCAGCTCATCGCCATTGTCAAAGCCATGAAAAAGCATGGCAAAACCGTGGAGGATGTCTTTAGAATACAGGCAGACTTTTTCAAAGAAGACACCAAGAGAATTCCCGGCTTTATGGGCCGTGTCTACGTCAGCCGTTTGGCCGGTTATTTTCTGGACAAAATGGCAAAGAAAGGTGCCGAGGAAGGTTGGGAAACCGAAGTTGTCAGACATAAAGCCATAAACGATTTTGACCTATCTGTGATTACAAAAAGATGTGGCCTGGTTGAATACTTAAAAGCAGAAGGGATGACCGATTACCTGAAATACTGCAACTTCAGCGATTTTATTATGTTCCCGGCCATGAACATCGGCTTAAAACAACCGTGTACCATCGAGGACGGCCAATGTGTGTATTGTATGAAATACAAGGGTCACAGTGAAATCCCGGCCTCTTTGGATGTAATTTATGATCCGGCCCAAGGTTGAGGTAGCCCAACCGGAGGTTATATCGTGGAAAACAGAACAATTCTACGCAACGACAAAATTATTAAGTTATCCGATAGCCGGCAACTCACTTACGCCGAATATGGCGACCCGAACGGCCAACCGGTCTTCCTGGTTCACGGCACTCCCGGCAGCAGGCTTTACTGGAACTCTCTTCCCGGGTTTCCTTTCCGGTCTGACCTACATCTTATTGCCCCGGACAGGCCCGGATACGGTCTCTCGGATTGGACGCCTGGCCGCACAATGACGGATTGGCCGGATGATGTGGAAGCGCTTGCTGATACACTGGGCATCCATCAATTTGCTATGATCGGCGTTTCCGGAGGCGGTCCCGAAACGTTGGCCTGTGCCTGGAAAATCCCGGACCGGCTGACCGCCATTGGGGTGATACACAGTCCGGGTCCGCCCGATGCCCCGAATTATTTTGAGGGAATGAGCGGGACAAACCGTTTCTTCCTTCGGTTAGCCGCTCGTTCACCCTGGTTGATGCACAAGAACATGGAATTTGTGACCTGGTTGGTTCGCCGCAATCCGGCTAAATATGTCGAGCGGATGACCTACAAGTTTTCGGCCCCGGATAAAGCGGCCATCGCCCGTCCCGAAATACGGGAGAGCCTGGTTCAGAATTTTGTAGAAGCGCTTCGTCAAGCCGATAGTGGACGGGCTTATGGTGATGATGTAGTTCTGCATCACGCCCTCCCTTGGGGGATCCCGCTGGAGCAGATCAGAGTAAAGGTGTATCTCTGGCAGGGTGAGCATGACACCAGCGTCCCCAATACCCAGGCGCGTTATCTGGCGGAGACGTTGCCCAATTGCCAGGCCATA
>JBFGLD010000941.1:0-3333 GCA_041576335.1 Anaerolineae bacterium
CATCACCAGCCGGCGCTCGTCCGGATGAATGTAGGTTGTCCAAACCGCAAAATCGTTCGGGATTTCTTCGTCGCGGTAGCCCAGCAGCGCCTTGACGTTCCGGTCAAGGTGGAAATCGCCCGTTTGGATGTTCCGATCCCAAACGCCCACCTTGGCGGCCCGCGTGGCCAAGTCGTAGCGCTCTTGACTGATTCGTAAGGTCGCCTCCACCCGCTGGCGCTCCGTGATTTCACGCTGTGCTTCCTGATATAAACGGGCATTTTGAATCGCGTTGGCAGTTTGATTGGCCAATAAGCTCGCTAGCTTAATTTGCGGTTCTGTGAAAGGCCGTTCCCACCGGCTATCTGACAACTCAACTAACCCCAACACCTCACCTTTGCTGATCATAGGCAACATTAACACAGACTTGGTGCCCAATTCCTGCATAAGCGACAATTCGGCCGGATCAGCATCCGGTTGACTAAGATGCACCTGTGCCGGCTGTCGTTCATCCAGCACCTTCTTGGTCAGCGGATATTGGGCCAAATCGTATTCTTTAGCGTTGGCATCCAGATTAAACCAAAACTTCGGGGAGTGCTCGGCCAGCGCGTGCACGATATTACGAGCCTGGTCCCAATTGGAGATGGTGCAGCCGTCGACATCTAAAAGCTTCATCAATTGTTCGGTCACGGTGTCCAAGACATCGCGGAGCTCTAGGCTAGACGCCACGGCTTCCCCGGCCGCCTGCAGCAAAAGTAATTCTTGATTACGCTGCTTGAGTTCAGCTTCGGCTTTTTTGCGTTGGGCAATTTCTTGCCGGAGTTGTTCATTGGCTTTGGCTAGTGCTGCCGTGCGTTTTGCAACCAACTCTTCGAGATGCTGCTGATGGGTCCGCAATTCCTGTTCAAGCTGCTTTTGCCCGGTGATATCGCGGGTCATCGCCAGCACACTCTCCACCGAGCCGTCCTGGGCATATTCCGGTACCAGGCGAGATTGAAAATGCTTTTCTCCGGTGGGGGTCGTGAAAGAGAATTCAAGCATCTTTTCCCGGCCGGTTTCAAATATCTCTCGCGTGGTCTCATTCCAAACGGCGAGCTGCCCTGGCGACATTTTGAGTTCCGCATTCGATTTGCCGATGAAGGTCTCTGAGGCAAGGCCGGTAGCCGCTTCAACCGCTTTATTGATATAGATGTGCCGCAGGTTGCGATCAAAGCGGGCAATGATATCCGGGGCATTCTCGGCCAGCGCCCTGAAGGCCTGCTCCCGCCGGAATAGCTCCTCACCTGCCTTTTTACGCTCGGTAATGTCTCGGCCCACACCCTGGAACTCAATAATCTGCCCCTGCTCATCAAAGATGGCCCGGTCTTGCCACTGTATCCAGCGAATTTCGCCGTCCGCTTTGATGATGCGCTGCTCCAGTACATCGACCTCTTTCCCCTGGCTTAGAGAAGCCAGGTACGCCTCGGCCATCACCCTGTCCTCCTCATAGATTAGCGGCACAAAGCCATTTGCTTCGACCTGCTCGGGAGTAACCCCAAAATAGCGACAGTAGGCCTGATTGACGAACGTAGGGGTACCATCCGGGCGAAAGCGACAGATCAGTTCGGTCTGATCTTCGACAATAGCCCGATAGCGCGCCTCACTTGTCGCCAGCAACTCTTCTATTTGTTTTCGTTCAATAATTTCCGCTTGTAGTTTGGCGTTGGCTGCAGTTAACTGCTCCGTACGTTTTTCGACGCGTTTTTCTAAGGCCTGATTCAGCTTGGATAGGCTTAGTTGGGTTTGCATTCGGACCAAGAGCTCATCGGCCTCAAACGGTTTGATAATATAGTCTACGCCGCCCACCGAAAAGGCTTTGACCTTGTCCAATGTCTCAGCCGCGCCACTAACAAAGATAACCGGAATGTTCTGGGTGGCCTCATCCGCTTTCAACTGCTGACAGACCTCGTAACCCGACATATCGGGCATGGCGACGTCGAGCAGAATCAAGTCGGGGGGGGCTTGCCGCGCCGCCGATAGGGCCTGGGCGCCTTCCACCGCCGGCCGAAGCTTGTACCCTCGCCCCTCCAGGATGTCGATCAGAAGTCGTACACTATCGGGCTCGTCATCAACTATCAGAATCTCGGCTTCGGTTGGGTTTGTCTTGTTCTCGCTCAACCTATTTCCCCTCAATCTAATGGAGTTAAGATCGACCTTCAGCCTCTTGAATTAAGACCATAATCTGACGGTATTTAAAATTGTGCGCCAATTGCGCCAGCGAATTTGCCAAAATCAGGTTGTGGTCCCGGATCTCGTTAATGGCCCGGTCAATCTCATTCAGGTCGCTCCGAGCCGCGGCCTGCCCCAGCCTAGCCACCAATTCGGCAGGCAGCGCGGCGATTTCTGACTGCAGATCTGCATTTTTGAATTTTTCGCCGACTCCTGGTCGCGCCCTACTTACCGCTATGTCCTTATAGATATAGCGCACTCCAAGGCGTCTATGTATGACGTCGAAGATGTCTGCCTCGCGGAAGGGCTTGCGCAGATAGTCGTCGCAGCCGGCCGCCAGCACGTCAGCGCGCTCCTCCTCAAAGGCGCTGGCCGTCAGAGCAATGATCGCCGTCTCAAGCTTCGGTTCAGCCGAAGCTTCCGTTTGCCTTATCCGCCTGGTTGCTTCATAGCCATCCATGCCCGGCATGCGCAGGTCCATAAAAATCAGGTGCGGCCGCCACGTTTGCCAGGTCTGAAGCGTCTCCTGTCCGTCCCCAGCTTCCTGCACCTCGAAGCCCAGCGACACCAGGAGGGTAGCCAGCAGGTGGCGGTTTTCCGCGTTGTCATCGGCTACCAGGATGCGGTAAGCCGGCTGATCCGGCGCCAGGCCAACCACCCGGCGGGCCGGCGTCTCGACCGGTGCCGCTACCGGCTCGGCCACGGTCACAGGGATGGAAAGGTGGAACACGGCACCTGGCCCCCGCTCAATCCCTCCGGCGGTCGCCGCTGGCGGCGAAGTAAAGACGGGGCTGCCGGCGGTGAGTTCGCCGCCCATCAACTGCACGAACTGGCGGCTGATGGCCAGTCCCAGGCCCGTGCCCGTCTGAGACTGCTGCCCGGCGGCCGTTTGTACAAACGGCTCGAACAACGTTCCCATCTCATCCGGGGCGATGCCACGGCCGGTGTCCTCAACTTCGAAGTGGAGAAGAATAAGGGGTTGGGAATTAGGGATTCGGGATCGGCTCCCCTGCCCCCTAACGCCTAATTCCTGACTCGCGACGCCTAACTCCTGACGCCTAACCCCTGATTCCTGACTTCCGACTCCAACCCGCAGGGTCACGCGCCCCTTATCGGTAAACTTAATGGCGTTGCTGAGGAGATTGA
>JBFGLD010000942.1:0-3327 GCA_041576335.1 Anaerolineae bacterium
CGACAACCTTTGACATACTGCCGGCTGATGTTGCCGCAGCCAATAAGGCCAACCTTAACTTTTGTGTCCACGGGCAAATCCCTCCCCTACCAGGTAACGATAACTTGCTTCTACCGCTTTCATCATATCGGTCGCACAGTGGTCGAGCTCAACGATCAGCCACTCGACGCTCCCGGCGGCAGCGTCCATTAGCGGCGGGAAATCCATCACGCCCTCACCTAGAGCGACCATGGGAGCGTTCGTAGTGGCCGGGCCGTCTTTGATATGCAGCAGCGGCGCCCGAGCCCCAAAGAGAGTCACAATCTCGCCGGGATCGAGCCCGGCGGTCTTGACCCAGTAGGTGTCAATTTCAAAGAAGATCGCCGGGTTGAGCCGCTCCAGCCATATTTGATAGGGATACCGGTCGGCGCCAACCGGCTCAAATTCCCACCAGTGATTATGTACCCCTAACGATAACCCGTTGGCTAAGGTGACCTCATTAGCCTCGTTGAGTATATCGCAGACCTGCTTGATCCCATTTATGCTTTGGTACTGTTCCGGGGGAAAATGGGCGCAGATCAGGCGTTGGCAGCCCAACAGCGCCATGATATCCAATACCTCATTCTGCTTATCCCCCAATGGTAAGGGCATATGGGCGCTGGTTACCACCAGCCCTAAATCTCGAAATAATTGAGCAGCCTGCTGCGGTGTCGTACCCCAAAACGCCGCCGTTTCAAGGCCAATGTACCCCATGGCGGCCACTTTCTTGATAGTGCTCTCGAAATCTTGTTGTAAGGCCTCACGAATGGTGTAAAGCTGAAGGGCGATCGGCGATGGCATAAATGCCTCCTTATGTTATAAATATCAATGGGCTAAAATATATTCCAACGTTTTCAACTGCGCGCGAAATGCCCTTTCTTTATTGGCCGGAATGATAATAGTCTTCGAATCTAACAGCCTGCAAAATTTTTGAAGGACCGGATCGGTCACAACCATTTCAGCCAGGTCAGATGAAGCGACCTTTATCACCAGCGCTAACCCGTCCAGCTTAAAGGCCCGGCTGTGCTGCGCCACGGTTTCGAGCCAGGTAAGCACATTCGGCGGCAAGGGCCCGGCGTGGCGGCTGCTCAAAAATTCGGTCAGATGAGCTAAATCAGCGCCTTCTTCCAGAGCGGTGAGCAAACGCTGCGTGTTCAAACGGTAACGCCCCGACTGTAACGGAACAGCCATTTGCTCCAACAGGTGTTGGTCGTTGGGGGTTACTTTCGCCGGATCGGTAAGCACCACCTCCCGCTCGGGAGAGGTGGAAAAGAGGATTGGCCTGCGGGATATCGCAGAGACATACTCTCCGGCCTGGCCCAATAGAAAAGCCCCCAAATCGTTAATCCGGAAATATTTGAGGCCGTCAAAGAGACTAAAATAGTCATCCTCGTAATAGAAATCAATATAGTTGGTAAAATCGGCCCCTTCGGGTGGCGTGTAAAGTAAATCAACAGCGCCAATACTACCTAAATACTCCCAAATAATTGCGTTGATATATAATCCTTTGACCAGCCGCCAGTAGGTCTCTCCATACAGCGAACCATGATCTTTATGACCCAGGTACAGGTTGCTGTAGTAAGTGGTTTCTATCCCAAAATCAAAATGCCAGATTTTAACAGCACGGTAAAAATCGTCGATATCAATCCACACGCCAACAGGACACCACGAGAGCGCCTCAATTATCGCCTCACGCCGGACGCGCGGTGCTGTCAAAACAGTGCCTTTGGCCTTTAACCCCTTTAAGGCCGCAATACGGCCCAGCTCATCAAAACTGCCCTGCTGAGTCCAGTTTTCAAATGCTTGAAGCAGTATTTCCGGGTTCTGGTGCTGGTAGAACTCCCGGCCCAGTTCGGTCATTGCTAAATCGTTCGTGCGCCGCACTTGTTCGACCAGCCCCCCCTCTTGGGCAAAAACATCCAGCCCAAATGGCCGAATCGTATCGCCGGCTCGATAATTTTTCGTTGAAGGCGGGGATAAAAAATCACCGGCCAGCAAATTCTTCATAATTCTTCTGATGCTGGCGATCGTGGCTCTGGCCGAGCTTGCACTCACCTTAATCTCACCCCGGTCAACTAACCGCAGGTAGGCCGTCAAATCATGCAGGCCGGCCTGTTCGGTCTCGGCACATATGAGGTCGATCAGCTGTCCGCCGACATCGAGCGCGACAGGTCGGTTCGCTAAACCCTGTACCTGAAACCTTTCAGGCGGTGGTACCAAATCGGCCAGTAGCGGGATCAATTCGGACGGCAAGTGACCGTTGTAAACAAAAAGATCGAACAAAATCGGCTCGGCAGCCCATGACCACCGGCCGCGGGACCGCTCAGGCAGCGAGCCAAATTGGGCCACGAAGGCGACCTGGTTAAATTCTCCATCATTATGGTAGGCCGCGGCCACCGCTTTCTGAGACAGGGGATCAAGTTTTCGCCACAGCCGCCGCAGTGACTCGGGCCTGGTTATACTGCTGTAAATATAGCCCACCAGGTCATCTTTCCGTTTTGCCCCCGCATAGTAACACAGCTTGGCCAGGTTGTAGAGTTCATCGTTTGTTTTTTGGTAGAGTATATCTGTAAATTTCATACGTACCGATCCGCCTACTCATCGCCAAAGGCCGCAGCGATTGCCGCGGCGCTGATAGCCTGGTAGGCCGGGCCGAGCAGGTCGATCACGTCGTCACTAATAAAAGAAGGTTGGCCTAGCCGCTTTAGGATAGGAAATTGAGTCATAGGCGGCTTAATCGTCGAGGTCAGGTGCGGCAGAGGTTGGCCCCCCTCCCAAAAGTAATCGAGCGTTTCGTCAAGGGGAGAAGCAACGTCGGCTTCTTCAAGTTCATCCTCGGCCTCCGCTTCCTCGGCCCGCCGGGCGCGCAGCGCTCCCAATATTTGCTCCTGAGTGCGGCCCCGCAGCCGGAAAATCAGGAACGGATCTTCGTCGAACTGTTCTCCCAAAATGTAATGAACCGCCGCCACGTGCTTGCATGGGTTAGCCCAGTCAGGGCAGCTGCAATTTGTCACTAACTCGCCCTCCAAGCTCGGAAAGAGACTTACCCCGGCTTTGGTAAACACCGACTCAATTTCTTGGGGCATTTCCCCGGCCAGCAGTTGGGCGGTGAAAATGGCCTGCGCAGCTAAAGCATCGATCACATGCCCCCACTGCGTATCGCTCAAGGTGTCGATGTTAATGGAAACCTTGTACGGTGCCGGGCGCGAACCTTGTACCTTGGCTGCTATACCGCGTTTAGTTTCGTCGATCGCCACCACCTGCCCCCGACGCGCGTAGCTGCGCCCCCGGCGCAGGCGGCCGGCATCG
>JBFGLD010000943.1:0-3326 GCA_041576335.1 Anaerolineae bacterium
AGGGCCCATTTTGAAAAATTTGTGCACGGCGCACCCTCCTCAAATCCCCATGGGGGACGCTGCTTTGACTGTGACACATTTTAACGAACAGATGACCACATCGCACTGAAGCGAGCGACCTAAAGTGTCCCTGCTGGCGCCTCCAACCGGCTGGGGTGTGTGGCCACAAGATTATCCGCGCTTGTCTTTTGGCCAATTAGGCCGAGCGGTTCATCAACCGCTTCAGAGAATCTTCGCTTGAGCCCATCAGAGGCGGGACCAACGGCGATGATCTAAGGCGCGGGTAATTTGCACTCGACGGTGGACCGCTCAGATTGACACGCGCAGCAAACATATGTCCACTGTGACGTGGACCGAACTACTCGCTGCGGATCATGCGCCACAAAAAGGGGCGCAGGCCGATGGCCAGGGCCGTCATCAGCCCGATGGCCAGGTAGCTGTCCAACACCCGGCGCGAGACCAGAGCCGCGGCGATGACGGCGACCACGACCACCCAGCCTACGTTGATCCGCTTAACCGGGGTGTGGATCTGGCGCAGCTCCCGGGCATCGCCCCGCTGGATGCGCCGGGCCAGCTTGACCACCACCCCGGGATTGCCGTTGGCCTCGTTCAGGATTTTGGCCTCAACCGCCCGGGGTCGCTTGAGCGCGGCCCGGTTGAGGGTTTGCCAGAGCAGGGCTCGGGCCTCCTGCTTGCTCAGCGGCGGCAGCTCCCGGATTTCGCAGCGCGGGTAGAGCCGCTCCAGCTTGCGGCGCATAGTCGGGGTGCTCGGTGCATCCGCGGCCAGGGCCACTACCGCGGCCGCGGTCATCAGCCGCTCGACGCTGGCCAGGGTTTTGAGGCTGGCCGCGTGGAGGTTGTCCAGCAGCAGGAGGGTCGGCTCGGCCTGGATGGCCAGGGCGGCGATCTCGGCCAGCTCAGGGATGGGCACCCGGGCCGGAACCATGGCCCCGGCCGCCTCGATCAGGCCAACCAGCATGGTCCGGTGAGGCTGGGCCAGGTCGGCGTACAGATGGCGGGCGGTGGCGCCGTTGGGATGGTGGCGCAGAGCGTAGGTGCGGCCGGAGCCGGGCGGACCCAGGTAGAGCATGGCCGGGGCCCGGGTCGGTTGGACCGGGATACGGCCGAGCAGGGCCGGCACGTTGGCCAGGGTCAAGGGCAGCAGCCGGCCGCTCGGGGGCCGGTCGAGGCTGGCCCGGGCGACGTCAGGTTCGACGTAGCTGACCCGGCCGCTAACCGTGGGCAGGCCATCGGCCTTGTAGAAGAAGTAGCCCAGGCCGAGCAGGGACAGCTTGGCGTTGGCATTGGCCCGCACATCGGGCGGGATGGCGTTGATCTCGCGCTGGGCGGCCGTAATGAGCACATCGCCCAGGGCCGCCGACTGCTCGGCCAGGGTGGACAGGGCTTCGCGGATGGTTTTGCCGATCTTCTTGGCCCGGGTGCCTTTCTGCACCTCGTCGACCAGGATGAGATAGCGGGCTGTGTCCGCTGGGGCCTCGTACAGGCCGGCCTGCAGCAGGGCCTGGTAGCGGCCTGGCACGGCCTCGGCCAGCTGGGCCAGGGAGAAAGCCCAGGCCTCGAGCTGGTCCGGACCCAGATAGGTGACCGTATTCAGGTCGCGGTAGGGGCTGAGGTGCCCTTTGCCATCCAGGATCAGCACCCCCTGCCAATCGGTCAGCCGCAGGGCGTGCATCAGCAGCCGGTGCAGGGCGGTGGTTTTGCCGCTTTGGGTTTTGCCGGTGACGAGCAGACGCATCGGTCTCCCCCTTTCGGGGGCTATTATACCACGGAATGGCCTCAGGCGAGACTGGATTGGCTCAAATGTTCTGGGAGCATTCGCTTGTTTGCTCAGACTCCACCGGCAGTTTTACCCTTGTTCGGGCAATTTTGGTGTAAAATAGGGGCTAAGAATCAATCGGCGCGGTGAATGAAGGGGGCCAAGTGATGGCAGAACCAACGATCAACGATCCTGCTGTAGGCGCAGAGACGCGTTACTTAAAGATATGAACTGCGCCCCTGAAACTGGACACAAAATGAGTTAAGCTTAGTTCATTAACATAAGATTTGTTCCCAGTGAGCTTCAAACTCAACGGGAGTAAGATAACCTAAAGCAGAATGGATCCGTTTGTGCATATAAACCTGTTCCAGAAAATAACCGATTTGAGACAAGGCCTCAGCATAATCCTGAAAATCAGATAAGGCAATCCATTCTTCTTTGATGGTCCGCATCAAGCGTTCGGCATAGCCGTTTTGCCAGGCCTCACCGCGCTCAGTCATACTGATCTGAGTGCCGAGCTGGTCCAGCAAGTCGGTGTAGGCGGTAGCGGCATATTGCCAACCCTGATCGGAATGATGGATGTCAGGCGTATGCTGGCTTAAGGCTCTGTGTAAAGCGACCAAGGTCAACTGCTGATCGAGCGAGCGACTGAGTTGCCAGCCGCGAATAGCTCGGGTAAAAACGTCCATAATCACGGCCAGATAGACACACTCATCACGCAGATGGACGTAAGTGAGATCGCTGACCCACACCTGATCCGGTCGAACAATGGCCAGATCTTGGACTAGGTTGGGATAACGCGGCCAGGGGTGTTGAGAGTTGGTGGTCCGCCGTTTTTTGCGTTTCTTTTTGACCACCAGCCCCAACTCACGCATCAGCCGCCGCATCTTTTTGTGATTAACGACTTGATTGGTGTCCCGTGCCAGTTGTTTGGTCAGCCGACGATAGCCATAGGTCGGCCATTGCCCGGCCACCAGGCGCACCGCCTCTTTGAGGTTGCTGTCATCAGCCGCCGTCGCTTGGTAGTAATAACTACTGCGGGCACAATCGAGGACTTGACAAGCCCGTTGAACTGGATACGTTTCTGCCAACATGGCAATCACCTGTCGTTTCTGTCCCAAGGTGAGTTGAAGTAACTGGAGGCTTTTTTTGCGATTTCCAACTCCATGGTCAACCGGCCCACCAATCGTTCTAACTCGGCCACTCGTTGTTCGTGTTCTTGTTGTTGTTTGTCGCTGGCAAACAGCGTAGCCGCTTCTTCGACCAGATGTGTTTTCCAGCGGCCCAACAGTTGGGGCTGAAGTTGATATTCTCGACAGACTTGGGCGCTACTCTTGGCCCCGGTTAAGACTTCCAGGACAACTTTGGCTTTGAATTCTGGCGTAAACTTTCGCCGTTTCATGCGGGCTCCCCTTTCTTGGACTATTTTAGTGAACTTTGCTCACTGTCCAATTTTTGGGGCGCATTACATCTCTTTATCTGTAACTTTCACCTCAATTAGTCCCCCCAGTATAATATGACCATTGGTATAGACCGTTATCTTATCGCA